>NZ_JBQCXF010000266.1:0-3957 GCF_051956635.1 Neisseria sp. P0022.S010
TGACAATCCGTTTCGAATTCTTTGATTATTATACCCGATACGCCTCTTTTTCTTCAAAAATCATTTGAAAAATAACAACAGGCCGTCTGAAAACAAGTATTTCGGTTTCAGACGGCCTGCATATTTTAAATATCAATACAACAATTTCTTGCGGGGCTTTTGCTCGCCACTGGATTTAATTTCTGACAAATTGAAATTCAGTATGCTCAAATCCAAAATGCTTTCAGAAGTGCATTGATCGCCAAAGGCATTTTCATAAGTGGCCTTCAGTTTCAACACGCCGCCAAATGTCTGGTCCGGCAATTCGGCAGCCAGCGCCAACATGCTTGCAAACACGCCGCCATACAATTCGCCCGATGCCAGCATATCCACACCGCCGGAAAACATCTCCAAGCGCATAACCGCATCGGCGACCAGCTTGCTCGGCAAGTTATCCGGCAAAGACTCTACCTCAAAACGCACATTCTTCGCCAAGCCCTTACCGCTATTGCGGACAATCAAAACCAATAAATCCGTTTGACCGTCAGAACGCTGCAACGTCGCATGCAAAACAGGATGAATGCTCTCTTTTTGAATCAGCTGCTCACGATGCAATATCTTGCTTTTTGCTTTGGATCGCGCAGAGACGACAGCCCAAATCAACCAAACCAATGCAACGGCAGAAATGGCAGTGACCAAAAGGGGAAGGTTGGTCAAATAGGCTTGCTGATTAAACCAAACTTGTGCTGCCAAAAATCCGGCAAAGAAAATCAAGACGTATAAAATTGGGGCAAACCGGCTTTGTATGGATGAGTGCATAAGTTTTCCTACATTTCGTATCGTGTTATAAAAATAATGCCTTTTGAGCAAATGATGTCATTAACTCAGAAGGCATTATTTTAACGTAATTTTAACGCAATTTGCTTAGGGGCTGACGTAGATTAGCAGTTATGCTAGGCTACGAAAATGCAGATAACCAATTGTAAATTAAGAAAGAGAGTTCAAAAGAAACTACTTGAATTTTTTGTACTCCAAGTTACCGCCCGTTCCGCTGCCGATATTTTGGGCATTCAGCCCAACTCCGCTATTCTGTTCTACCGCAAAATTCGTATGGTTATCAGCCATTATCTGGCCTTGGTTGCCGATGAGGTTTTTGAGGGCCCTGTCGAGTTGGACGAAAGCTATTTCGGCGGACGGCGTAAAGGCAGACGTGGTCGCGGCGCGGCAGGAAAAGTGGTTGTCTTTGGTATTCTGAAACGCAACGGACGGGTCTATACCGTTGTGGTGGATAATGCCAAGTCTGAAACGTTACTCCCTGTCATCAAAAAGAAAATCATGCCGGACAGCATTGTTTACACGGATAGCCTGAGCAGCTACGACAAGTTGGATGTGAGCGGTTTCATCCATTACCGCATCAACCATTCCAAGGAATTTGCCGACCGTCAGAACCACATTAACGGCATTGAGAATTTTTGGAATCAGGCAAAACGTGTCTTGCGAAAATACAACGGAATCGATCGCAAATCTTTCCCGCTATTCTTGAAAGAATGCGAATTTCGATTTAACTTCGGCACACCGTCTCAACAGCTTAAAACCCTGCGGTATTGGTGTGGAATTTAGGGCTAATCTACGTCAGCCCCAAAATAAAAGGGAAAATATGAGTATCAAAGAATGGCCCGAGGGGGAGCGGCCGCGCGAGAAGCTCTTGGCGCATGGTGCGGCGGCGTTGAGTGATGCGGAGTTGCTGGCAATTTTATTGCGTGTTGGAACGCGCGGTATGAGCGCGGTTGATTTGGCGCGTTATTTGTTGAGTGAGTTTGGCAGTTTGGGGAAGCTGATGAGTGCGGATGCCAAAACACTCGCTGCTTATAAGGGCATGGGTTTGGCAAGCTATACTCAATTTGCCGTGGTCAAAGAAATCGGGCGGCGGATTTTAGGTGAGGATTTGCAGGAGCAGATTATTTTGTCAAACCCGAAATCGGTTGCGGATTATCTGCGCCTGCATCTTGGGCATGAAAAAATCGAGGTCAGCGTTGCTTTGCTGCTCAATCGTCAAAATCAATTGATTGCGGTACGGGAATTGTCGCGCGGTACGGTGGCGGAAAATACGGTTTATATCCGTGAAATTGTCAAATTGGCATTGGATGAATATGCCGACAGTTTGATTTTGGCACACAATCATCCGGGCAGTTCGGCAAGGCCGTCTGAATCTGATGTGCAGTTTACAGAGCGTTTGAAACAGGCTTTAAGTTTGGTCGATATTACGCTGTTGGACCATTTTATCGTGACGGCAAAAGAAACCTGCTCTTTGCGCGAACAGGGCTATATGTAAGGATGAATGTTCAGACGGCCTCAGTAGGATTGGTTACCTTGCTGAGGCCGTCTGAAGGATTATTGCGTTACTTCGTCGGAGGATTCTTCTTTATAGACGATTTCTTCCGATTTTAGCTTTTCTTTGCTCTTTTCCTTCTCTTTTTCTTTATCCTTGTCTTTTTTACCGTCAGGAATGGCGGCGTCAATCACTGCCCCGGTTCCTTTAACAACCAATTTTCCGGCAGTCAGGACGGTTGTGGCGGCCAAATCGACAGCCGCGCCTACAACGCAGCCGTTAAGCGTCAGGCAAAGGGCAAGTGCCGGAATCAGGCGATTGGTGCATCTCAATGACTGCATCCGCAGTGTCCTTCGTGATGATGGCCGCATCCGAGTGCTTCTTGCCAAGCATCATCATCGCCGTCAAATTCTTCAACTTCGTCAAATTCGCCGTTTTCTACCATGCTTACCAGCTCTTCCAAGCTTTCTGCGCCTTCTACCCAAAAGCAGGGAATATCGGGCGGTGTGTCGGGGACAAGTAGGGCGGCTTGTTGGTTGTGCCAAGCAATCCAGTAGCCGTTTTGCGTTTGTACAAATACGGCATCGGGATGGATGGTTTCGTTTTCGGTATTGACCAGCATTCTGGCGGCGATATCGGTTTGAAAAGGTAAGGTTTGCATGATGGTTTGAGAATGTGGGAAAAGAAAGTATTGTAACATGGCAAAAACAAACGCACCGTCTGAGTCAGGCAGTGCGTTTGTATCTCGGCAACTTGGGTGCGGTCAGTTTAGAGTGTCAGCCGCACCGGGAATGTCATTCCGTCAAGATTATTTGTCGTCGTTAGCCAAAACGAAGCGGTAAATAGTCGCGCCAACTGCTGCACCTGCAATAGGAGCCAACCAGAACAACCACAGTTGTTCAACAGCCCAGCCACCTTGGAACAAGGCAACACCGGTAGAACGTGCAGGGTTAACGGAAGTATTGGTTACAGGAATGCTGATTAAGTGAATCAGGGTCAGACCTAGGCCGATGGCGATAGGAGCAAAGCCGGCCGGAGCCAATTTGTCGGTAGAACCCATGATGATGATCAGGAAGAATGCGGTCAGGACGAATTCGATCAGCAAAGCGGCCATCATGTCGTAACCGTTAGGAGAGTGCTCGCCGAAACCGTTGCTGGCAAAGCCGGAAGCAACAGCATCAAAACCGGTTTTACCGGAAGCAATCAGATACAGAACGCCCGCAGCGGCAATCGCACCGATCACTTGGGATACGATGTAAGGCAACAGGTCTTTACCGTTGAAACGGCCGCCGATGAAAAGGCCGACGGAAACGGCAGGGTTGAAGTGGCCGCCGGAAATGTGGCCGTCAGCGTAAGCCATGGTCAGTACGGTCAAACCGAATGCTAAAGCGACACCGGTAAAGCCAATGCCAAGTTCTGGGTAAGCTGCTGCCAAAACCGCGCTGCCGCAGCCGCCGAATACCAGCCAGAAAGTGCCGAAAAATTCTGCAAAATATTTTTCATTTGTTTTTCCTTGTAAAGGGTGGGGTGTTGCCGAAGGCATGAATCATAATAAGATTGTTTCTAAGCGAAAAACGGATTTACCTGTTTTTTTCCGGTCTTGAAAAAAGGCCGTCTGAAAAGGGCGACAAATGGATAGGGAGATATAT
>NZ_JBQCXF010000267.1:0-3955 GCF_051956635.1 Neisseria sp. P0022.S010
CTACCATTTTGAGTCCTTTTGAAAAATGCGGATATATAGAAACCGCTAATTTTAGGATATTTCACACGGGTTATGCAAGTTTTTATTTGTTTTTGTTGCTGTTTTGCCATTCGTTCAAATCGAGGCTGGCTTGATACAGGCCGCGGTCGGTTTCCGATGGGGTGACGGTAAATCCTGATTTTTCAGCGAGTTTGAGCATCGGTGCGTTTTCTTTGAGGATTTCCGCATTCATGGTTTGGTAACCTTGCTGTGTGGCAGTTTGGATAATCAGGCTCATCATTTTGCCGGCCAAGCCGGTTTTGCGTGCTTCAGGCGCTAAAGTAATGCCGAACTCGCACTCATTGCGATTGATGCGGCTGTAGCGGCTGACTGCGACAATACGGCCGTCTGAAGCGAAGGCGGCCCACGCGCATTCGGTATGGAAATCAGGACGGGTCAGTCGTGCGAGTGTGGGTAGCGGCAATTCGTTGGTATGGGTCATGAAGCGCGTATAGCGGTCGGCCGCTGGTAATTGGCGGACAAATTTTTGTTTGGCTTCGGCATCTTCAGGCTCTAGTGCACGGATGTGCAGTGTGTTGCCATCGGGCAGGGTAAAGGTATCGGTTTGGCTCGGATAGGGTGCGAGTACGTTTTGTATTTTGGGCGTTTCGGTTTTAGGGTGCAGCAGTTCGGACGCGGCTTCGCCGGTGTTGCGTAGGAATTCGGCTGCGGCTGGATTTTTTTGTTGGAGGTAGGCGGCGGCACTTTGCATTTTGGCTGCGGCCTGTTCCAAGGTTTGGACGGCTTTTTTGGGGATTTTGGTTGTTGGTGCGGCTGGTTTTTCCACGATTTCGGGAATGATGGTACTGCTGTACTGGCTGCCGTTGTAGTTGAGGATAATGTTGCCGATATGCTGGTTATTGTGGATAAGCGTGTTTAGGGAATGCAGGAATTGATTGAGAACAGAAGTATTGTCGAGTTCTGCAAACTGACTTAAACGCTGGATATCGAGCGTGGTAAAGGGAGGTAATGCGGCTTCGGTTTTGCCGTTGTAATGGGCGGTAAGGATGGTGCCGTAAATGGCATGACGGCTGAACCGGAACTGGATGGCATTGTGTTTTTGGGTTTGGCACGGAGGCAGGTATAGGGCTTCTGCCATCAGTTCGGTTTGGCCGGATGCAATGGCTTTATCGATACTTTTGCTTTTAGGTGTTTTCAGACGGCCTGTTTTGGCTGGAGCAGGGGTATTTTGCACTTGTCGCAAATAGGCTGTTTGATTGCGGAAATAAAGTGTCAGCAAGGCTTCTTCCGGCGTGTTAAACCGAGTCAGGCCGTCTGAAAAACGATAGCTGACGAGAATGGGCTTGCTGGTTTTTTGTGCCAAATTATCCAGAGTTTGATGAATGCTGTACGCATCCGGCGTATCTGGCGAAATAATGCCAAGCAGGGCTTGAGTATGCGGATTTTGTAATTGTTCGAGTGCCAAGCGGTGGATGCGTGCAGGCGTGGGGTTGCTGCCGATGCAGCCTTGTCGGACGGATGGTACATCAGTTGGGAGGTCAAGGGTCAATTCGCAGGCATCGGCGGTACTTCGCAGCCATTCTATCGGCGTGTCGGATAGAATGGTGGGGTTGGTAATGACGGGAATGCCGGAAAGGTGGGCTTTTAGGGTTGCTTCCAGTTCGGCGGTATTGAATACCGGTTGGAAATTGCAGTGGCGGCTGAGGCTGCGCAGGATGGCTTTGTCTGTGTCGTCGGTGTAGTGTGTGGACAACAGGATAAGCGGGGTGTGGCGTGTAAAGTGGCGGATGGCACTGAACAGCTCGCGTTGGTTTTCGGCCGGATTGTAGTGGATAACGGCAACTTTGGTATGGCGGTTGTGGCCGAAGCGGTTGAGCCAGTCGGCGGATGTGGTGGGGCTTAGGTCATAGTTGAGGCTGATGTGGCGTGATACGCCTTGGTGCAGCGTGTTCAGCAGGTGGTTGATGTTGCGGCTGACGGTGCTGTGGCCGGTCAGTAACGCGATATGGCCGGCTGGATAGTCGGCTTGGGTGCTGATGTTGAGGTTGAGCGAGGGGAGTTGGATGCCTGCGCTGTTGCACACGCTGATGTTCAATTCGTCACCGTGATGTTTTTGAATGATGGAGCGGGCGTTTTTACAGGATTCGGGCGGCAGGTTTTCCCAATCTTGAATCAGGATAATGTGGCGCAGGTCTTTTTTACGGCAGGCTTTGAACAGCGAGTCGTAATGGTCGGGCGGGATAACGGCAACAACCAAATCGGCTTGGCCCGGGATTTTGCTGAGGCTGGAGTAGGAGGGAATGCCTGCAACACTGCTGTGTCGAAGATTGACAGGGGTTATTTTGCCTTGATATGAGGAACCGAGCAGGTGGCTGAAAATGCGCTCGCCAAGGCTGTGCGGACGTTCGCTGGCGCCGACGAGGATGATGTGTTCAGGCATGAAGAAGTAGCCGGTTTGGGCAGTTGCACTCATGATGGGTCCTTATTTGTGTTTTTGGCCGTCTGAAAAGTTTCAGACGGCCTTATTTTTAGACTTCTTTTTTGTCTCCGGCTTTCTTTTTGGGAAGGATAAAACGCATCCTCAGGCCGTTGGGTTTGACATTTTCAGCAATGATTTTACCGCAGTGCTGTTTCATAATATGCTGCGTCAAGGCAAGCCCTAAACCTGTACCGGGTTTGTGGGCGCTGGAGTCGGCGCGATAAAAGGCAGTAAAAATATGCGGAAGCTGCATTTCGTCCACGCCAGGCCCGTTGTCGGTAACATCGATAATCCAGTTTTTGCCGTCTTGTCCGATATGGGTTTGAATGGTGCTGCCTTCCGGACTGTAATTGATGGCATTGCGGATCACGTTGTCAAAGGCGCGGTATAGATAGCCTTCGTTGGCGCTGACTACGGCTTTTTCAGGGATTTTTGGGTCAATGCTCAGGGTAACGCTTTGGTTGTTTTGGTGGGCAATGCTTTGGTTGTCCTCAATCAAGTTGGTTAAGAACGGAACGAGTTTGAGGTTTTCTTTTTCCAAAGGAATATTGGAAGTTTCCAAGCGGGAGAGGGTCAACAATTCGCCGACCAAAGTATCCATGCGCACCAGTTCGCCTTCAAGTCGCTTGAGGTATTGCTCTTGTTTTTGCGGCTGGGATTGAATCAGGCCGACAATCGCCTGCATACGCGCCAGCGGCGAGCGCATTTCATGAGAAACATGGTGGAGCAGGTGGCGCTCTTTGGCAACAAGTTTTTCAAGTTTCTCGGCCATTTTGTCGAACTGTACGGCAAGATGGGACAATTCGTCGTCACGGTCGTCAACTTGTTGGGAAATGCGGGTTTCGAGTTCGCCGTTGGCTACTCTGTCCATGCCGCCACCAAGAATTTTAATAGGCTTGGTAATATTGTTAGCAAGGATGTATGCCATCAGCAGGCCGACGATGATGATGAAAGACAGAATGATAAATTCGTGCCAAATAGGTGAAAGCGGCAGGCCGGGAATGAAGAGCGGGCTAGGTAGGCGTTGGGCTTGATGATTGTCCCAGCCTTTAATAAAGAAGAGGTATTCTTCGCCGAAACGGTCGTATTCGATGTGTGCCAAATCAGATTCAGGGTTGTTGATGGCAAAGATACGGGCGCGCTCAATGGAGAGGCTGTCGATGTTTCGGCCTAAAATATCTTTTTTATCGTCGCCGGTAATGACATAAACGGCATTGGAAACCGGATTGTTTTTCCATTCGGAAAGAATTTCGCGCGCACCGCTGTCTCCGCGTGAGTTGAATGCGGAAATGATGCTGCTCATCAATGTGGTTTCGATGGTGCGGCGTTGGTTGAATTGGTTTTCGGCAAGGGTGTTTTGTACCAGCCAAAATGAAAAACTCGCCACAAAGATTGCGCAGACGATGACTGCGCAAAATGTGGCGAAGATGCGTTGAAACAGTTTCATTGATCTGTTTAATCTTTAGTTTTTAACAA
>NZ_JBQCXF010000268.1:0-3953 GCF_051956635.1 Neisseria sp. P0022.S010
CGGCATAAACAAGGTTTTTGCATTCAACGCTGCCATTGGGCGTGTGTACCAGCCAGCCGTTATCGCATGGCTCGATACGCGTCATCGGGGATTGCTCAAAAAGTTGTGCGCCTGCATCGGCTGCCGCTTTGGCAATGCCCAGGGTGTAATTGAGCGGATGTAAGTAGCCGGATAAAGGATCAAATTGCGCGCCTTGATACATATCGCTGGCAAGTTGTTGCTTCAGTGTAGCTTTATCCCAAAGCTGGTAATGGCTTGCGCCATAATGTTTTTGGGCGTGTTCGTGCCATTGTTGCAATTCTTCCCAATGCTGAGGACGGACGGCGACGGTAGCGTAGCCGCGTTGCCAATCGCATTGAATGTTGTGTTTTTGAATGCGCGAGTCAACCAGTTCAACGGCTTGCAGAGATTGCTGCCAGAACCATTGTGCCTGTTCCAAGCCGACTTGTTTTTCGATTTCTTCCATGCCGCAGGCAAAGTCGCTGATGACTTGTCCGCCGCTGCGGCCTGATGCGCCGAAACCGATACGGGCGGCTTCAAGTACGATGACTTCATGGCCGTTTTCAGCAAGCGGTAGGGCGGTGCATAAGCCGGACAGGCCGCCGCCGATAACGCAGGTTTCAGTTTTCAGACGGCCTTCAAGTGTCGGATAAGTCGGATGGGGATTGGCCGTGCTGACATAGTAGGAAGGAAGGTATTCTTTGAAGCTGGGATTAATCATGATTTGAGCTTTAGGTTGGTTTTCACTTCATTGAAATTGGTTTTCAGACGGCCTGGAATGTGGGTTTGGGTTCAGGCCGTCTGAAAGGATAAGATGCAGTTAATAAAACAGGCTGTTCCGACGCTTTATCGGACAGCCTGTCTGCATATTAGGCGGCTTTCTCGGCTGCCAATTTTTCTTGGCGGTAGGCTTCGGCAGCCTCGCGTTCACGTTTGGTTGCCTGACGCATCATCCAGTAGTTGGCGACAATCACCAGCGTACCGATGATACCGATCAGGATGGTTGCCAAAACGTTCATTTGAGGGTCAAGGCCGAGTTTGATTTTGGAGAAAATCACTTGCGGCAATGTCGATGAACCCGGGCCTGACAGGAAGGAGGTAATCACCAAGTCGTCCAAAGACAGGGTAATGCCCAAGAGGAAACCGGAAGCAATCGCAGGGGCAATCAGCGGCAGGGTAATCACGAAGAAAATCTTTAGCGGACGGGCACCCAAGTCCATGGCGGCTTCTTCGAGCGATTGGTCAAGCTCCACCAGACGCGAACGGATGACGACGGTAATGTATGCCATACAAAGCGTCGTATGGCCGAGGAAGATGGTGAAGAAGCCGCGATCGAAGTAGAGCGATTGCAGCAATTCACTGCCTTGCAGGAACATTTGCACCTGAATAATCAACAGCAGCATGGACAAACCGGTAATCACGTCAGGCATCACCATAGGTGCGGAAATCATACCGGCAAACAGGGTGCTGCCACGGAAGCGTTTGATACGCGCCATGGCGTAACCAGCCAATGTGCCGAGTGCTACGGCGGCAAGTGAGGAAACGATGGCGATGCGCAATGACAGCCAGGCCGCTTCCAAGATGGTGTCGTTTTCCATCAATGCGCCGTACCATTTGGTTGAGAAACCGCCCCAAACGGTAACCAGTTTGGATTCATTGAAAGAATAGATGACCAAAACCACCAGCGGAATATAGAGGAATGCCAGCGAGAGCAGGAGCATCAGTTTCAAGAACCAGGATAATTTGGTTTTCTGCATTATTTGCCTCCTTCTTCCAATTCGCGGTTTTCATAGTGCTGGAACAGGGCAATTGGTACAACCAGCAGGGCAACCATAACGACGGCGACGGCAGAAGCCAGTGGCCAGTTGTTTTGGTCGAAGAATGCCTGCCACAATACTTTACCGATCATCAGGTTTTCAGAACCTCCCACCAATTCAGGAATCACAAATTCGCCGACGGCTGGCACGAAGACCAGCATAGAGCCTGCAATAATGCCTGTTTTGGATAAAGGCAGGGTAATGGTAAAGAAGGATTTGATTGGACCCGCGCCCAAGTCGGAAGCGGCTTCGAGCAGACGATCGTCCAGTTTGACCAATTGTGTGTACAGCGGCAAAATCATAAACGGCAGATAGGCGTAAACCATCACCAAATTCAGCGAGAAAGCATTGTAGAACAGGTCTAAAGGCTCGCTGATGATTCCATATTTGATTAAGAAATTATTGATGATGCCGTTGTGTCCCAATAAGCCCATCCATGCGTAAACACGCAACAGGAAAGAGGTCCAGAAAGGCAGCATGATTGCCAATAGCAGGCCGTTACGCGCAGCCGGATTGGCGCGTGAAATGGCATAAGCGGTCGGATAACCAATCAGCAGGCAGATGATAGTCGTTGTCAGCGCAGTCTTAATCGAAGACCAGTAGGTCATCAGATAGATATTGCTGTTTTCACTGTCGCCAAACGGATTGAGCGTATTCCAAAAATTTTGGAAGATGTCGGCGTAGTTCTGATAGCTGATGGCAATGTTCAGACGGCCTAAGTCTTCATCAATCGTTGTCAACGGCGTAAATGGCGGAATGGCGATTTCTTGTTCGGCAAAGCTGATTTTCAAGACGATGGCGAACGGAATCAGAAACAGCACCAAGAGCCAGATATACGGCACGGCAATCACTGCACGCTGTCCAGGGCGGCGGAACAGTTTATTTTTCAGTTTTTTAAGGTTCATCACATTTCCCTCAAATTAACTGAACAGAGGTGTCGGTTGGTTTTCAGGCCAGCTGATATAGACGGTTTCATCCCAAGTCGGCGGCGTAATGTTACGCACATACCAATAAGGTGCGGGAACTTGGCTTTTGACGACACGGCCGTTGGCGAGTTTGATATGGTAAATCGCAAAGCTGCCCAGATAGGCAATCTCTTTGACTGTGCCTTGAGCCCAGTTGTGTGCGCCTAAGTGTTCTGGTTTTTCTTTGTGCAAATCAATGTCTTCAGGGCGGATGCTGATCCAAATTTCATGGTCGTTCGGAACGCCCAAACCGTGGTCGATGCGGACGTGGTTTTCCAAGCCATCACATTTGACGATGGAGAAATCGGCGCGGTCATCAACAACGACGCCGTCAAAAATATTGGTTTCGCCGATAAATTCGGCAGTAAAGCGACTATTAGGATAATCGTACACGTCGCTAGGCGTACCGACTTGTCGCAATTGGCCGTCAGACATAATGGCGATACGGGTAGCCATGGTCATCGCTTCTTCTTGGTCGTGGGTAACCATAATGCAGGTTACGCCGACTTGTTCCAGTGTGTTGACCAATTCCAGTTGGGTTTGTTGACGCAGTTTTTTATCGAGTGCGCCCAAAGGTTCGTCAAGCAGCAGGATTTTAGGACGTTTCGCCAGGCTGCGTGCCAAAGCGATACGTTGTTGCTGACCGCCGGAGAGTTGGTGCGGCTTGCGTTTGGCGTATTTGGTCATTTGCACTAGGCGCAACATTTCTTCCACTCGGGCGTCGATTTCGCCTTTAGGCATTTTGTCTTGTTTCAGACCGAAAGCGATGTTTTGCTCAACGCTCATGTGTGGGAACAGAGCATAGCTTTGGAACATCATGTTGATTGGGCGCTCGTACGGAGCAAGCTTGGTAATGTCTTGGCCGTCGAGAATGATTTTGCCCTGATTTGGGCTTTCCATGCCTGCCAACATGCGCAGCAGCGTGGATTTGCCACTGCCTGAGCTGCCCAAAAGGGCAAAGATTTCATGTTGGTAAATGTCCAAGTCGATGTTATCGACAGCGTAATTGTCACCAAACTTTTTCACCAAGCCTTGGATTTGCAGATAAGGTTTGGCTGAAGACGCAGTGGTTGCGGTCATAATGGCAATACTCCAAAAAGAAAGACGAGTACCGGCAAAACGGATTTTCGAATGGGTGATAAAAAGCTGTTTGATTGCTGGCGGGAGTCGG
>NZ_JBQCXF010000269.1:0-3936 GCF_051956635.1 Neisseria sp. P0022.S010
ATTTAAATCAGGACAAGGCGACGAAGCCGCAGACAGTACAGATAGTACGGAACCGATTCACTTGGTGCTTCAGAACCTTAGAGAATCGTTCTCTTTGAGCTAAGGCGAGGCAACGCCGTACTGGTTTAAAGTTAATCCACTATATCTTTTCAGACGGCCTTGTCCATCAAATTTGGCACATTATTTCACACACGGATTGTCTAAAACAACCGAGACATTGCGTTCGGCTTTGTTCATATACGTCATGTGGACTTTCTTGCCTTTGAACTCTGCTTCAACGACAGATTCCTTTGTAAAGATTAGGTATCAAGAGTGAGAATTTATCTCACAATAGATACAATTCTCAAATAATAATGATGTTATCGTAAGTGCTTTGATGGGGAGATGGCTTAATTGCAGGAAAGTAACAAAAAAGGCTAGCCACGCAAAAAAAAATCTAAGAATGATTGTTTGATTTTATTAGTCTTTTGGTAAAAATCATTAGAGCATTCATAAATTGCACTGTTCAAAATGAGATAAAACAGGTAAATTATGGTTTATGTAGCTTATTGTAGTGCTGAGCTATAGGTTTTGAGCTGATAATAAATCTAGAGGAACTGACCATGTCCGCCAAATCACGCCCGGTATTTTTGGAAATTCCGAATATCCGATTGCCCATACCGGGGATTGTATCTATTCTTCACCGTATCAGCGGCGTCGGCTTGTTTGTGATGCTGCCTGTTCTCTTGTATTTCTTCTCTGGAACGCTGGATCGCGAAGCGTCGTTTGAAGCATATCGTTCTGCTATCTCCAATCCGTTTGTGAAGCTGATCCTTATCGGTCTGTTGTGGGCATATCTGCACCACTTTTTCGCCGGTATCCGCTTTCTGTTTTTGGATGTACACAAAGGCTTGGAATTAAATACTGCCCGTGCTACTGCTAAAGTTGTATTTGCTTCTGCTTTGATTCTGACTGTCGTTTTGGGAGCTTTGTTATGGTAGAACGTAAATTGACAGGTGCGCATTACGGTTTGCGCGATTGGGCAATGCAACGTGCAACTGCGGTCATCATGTTGGTATATACCGTGGTTCTTTTGGTTGTTTTGTTTACGTTGCCTAAAGAATATTCGGCATGGCAGGCATTTTTTGATCAGACTTGGGTGAAAGTATTTACCCAAGTGAGCTTCTTGGCCGTATTCCTGCATGCATGGGTAGGTATCCGCGATTTGTGGATGGACTACATTAAGCCTTTCGGCCTGCGTTTGTTTTTACAAGTTGCCACCATCGTTTGGTTGGTAGGCTGCTTGGTGTATTCAGTTAAAGTAATTTGGGGGTAAATATGGGTTTTCCTGTTCGCAAGTTTGATGCCGTGATTGTTGGCGGTGGTGGTGCAGGTTTACGCGCAGCCCTCCAATTGTCTAAATCCGGCCTGAATTGTGCTGTTTTGTCTAAAGTGTTTCCAACCCGTTCTCATACTGTAGCGGCTCAAGGCGGTATTTCTGCTTCATTAGGTAATGTACAGGAAGACCGTTGGGATTGGCACATGTACGATACCGTGAAAGGTTCCGACTGGTTGGGTGATCAAGATGCGATTGAATTTATGTGTCGCGCAGCGCCTGAAGCCGTAATTGAGTTGGAACACATGGGTATGCCTTTCGACCGTGTGGAAAGCGGTAAAATCTACCAACGTCCTTTCGGCGGGCACACTGCCGAACACGGTAAACGTGCGGTAGAGCGTGCATGTGCGGTTGCCGACCGTACCGGTCATGCGATGTTGCATACTTTGTACCAACAAAACGTCCGTGCCAATACGCAATTCTTTGTGGAATGGACGGCGCAAGATTTGATTCGTGATGAAAACGGCGACGTAGTCGGTGTGACCGCCATGGAAATGGAAACCGGCGAAGTTTATATTTTCCACGCTAAAGCTGTGATGTTTGCTACCGGTGGTGGCGGTCGTATTTATGCGTCTTCTACCAATGCTTATATGAATACCGGTGACGGTTTGGGTATTTGTGCCCGTGCAGGTATTCCGTTGGAAGACATGGAATTCTGGCAATTCCACCCGACCGGTGTAGCCGGTGCCGGTGTATTGATTACCGAGGGAGTACGCGGTGAGGGCGGTATTCTGTTGAATGCCGATGGCGAACGCTTTATGGAACGTTATGCTCCGACTGTAAAAGACTTGGCTTCCCGTGACGTGGTTTCCCGTGCGATGGCAATGGAAATTTACGAAGGTCGCGGCTGCGGTAAAAACAAAGACCACGTTTTGCTGAAAATCGACCATATCGGCGCAGAAAAAATTATGGAAAAACTGCCGGGCATCCGTGAGATTTCCATTCAGTTTGCCGGTATCGACCCGATTAAAGACCCGATTCCTGTTGTGCCGACTACCCACTACATGATGGGCGGTATTCCGACCAACTATCATGGCGAAGTTGTCGTTCCGCAAGGTGAAGATTATGAAGTGCCTGTAAAAGGTCTGTATGCAGCAGGTGAGTGCGCTTGTGCTTCCGTACACGGTGCGAACCGCTTGGGTACTAACTCCCTGTTGGACTTGGTGGTATTCGGTAAAGCTGCCGGCGACAGCATGATTAAATTCATCAAAGAGCAAAGCGACTGGAAACCTCTGCCTGCTAATGCAGGTGAGTTGACCCGCCAACGTATCGAGCGTTTGGACAACCAAACCGATGGCGAAAATGTTGATGCATTGCGTCGCGAGCTGCAACGCTCCGTACAACTGCACGCCGGTGTGTTCCGTACCGATGAGATTCTGAGCAAAGGCGTTCGAGAAATCATGGAGATTGCCGAGCGCGTGAAACGTACTGAAATCAAAGACAAGAGCAAAGTGTGGAATACCGCGCGTATCGAAGCTTTGGAATTGGATAATCTGATTGAAGTAGCGAAAGCGACTTTGGTGTCCGCCGAAGCGCGTAAAGAATCGCGTGGCGCACACGCTTCAGACGACCATCCTGAGCGCGATGACGAAAACTGGATGAAACATACCCTGTATCATTCAGATACCAATACTTTGTCTTACAAACCGGTACATACCAAGCCTTTAAGCGTGGAATACATCAAACCGGCTAAACGCGTTTATTGATGAGGTTTCAGACGGCCTTTACCTTAAAGGCCGTCTGAAACCTAACCATACCCACATTGAACTGCTTGAATTCATAATACAAAATCATTGGGCAGTTTATGAGAAAAGGAACACTTCTCATGGAAAAAATGAGTTTTGAAATTTACCGTTACAACCCGGACGTTGATGCCAAACCTTATATGCAACGTTACGAGTTGGAATTGGAACCAACCGACGTTAAACTTTTGGACGCTTTAGTGCGCCTGAAAGCGCAAGACGATACATTGTCTTTCCGCCGTTCTTGCCGCGAAGGTATTTGCGGTTCTGACGGTATGAACATCAACGGCAAAAACGGCTTGGCATGTCTGACTGACCTGCGCGGCCTGAAACAGCCGGTTAAAATCCGTCCTCTGCCAGGTCTGCCTGTTATCCGCGACCTGATTGTGGATATGACCCAATTCTTTAAACAATATCACTCCATCAAACCTTACGTTGTCAACGATAACCCTATCGATGCGGACAAAGAGCGTCTGCAAACTCAGGAAGAGCGTAAAGAGTTGGACGGTTTGTACGAATGTATTTTGTGCGCCTGCTGTTCGACTGCCTGCCCGTCATTCTGGTGGAACCCTGATAAATTCGTTGGTCCGTCCGGTTTGCTGAATGCTTACCGTTTCATTGCGGATAGCCGTGATACCATCACTAATGAGCGTTTGGATAATTTGAACGACCCATACCGTCTGTTCCGTTGCCACACCATTATGAACTGCGTAGACGTATGTCCTAAACACTTGAATCCGACCCGAGCCATCGGTAAGATTAAAGAGATTATGTTGAAACGAGCCGTTTAAGAAATGATGGTTTTTGACGATATTGCCA
>NZ_JBQCXF010000270.1:0-3930 GCF_051956635.1 Neisseria sp. P0022.S010
GTATTGTTGGAGTTGCACGATGCGTCCGAGCTGGAAAAATGCCGCAACATGACCACGCCGTTGTGGGGCGTCAACAACCGCAACCTGCGTACGTTTGAAGTGACCCTGCAACAAACCCTCGACCTCTTGCCCGAATTAAACGGCAAAACTGTTGTTACCGAAAGCGGCATCCGCAACAAAGAAGACGTTGATTTCATGCGCGGCCATGGCGTGCATACTTTCCTGATCGGCGAAACCTTTATGCGTGCCGACGACATAGAAGCAGAAGTCAAAAAACTGTTTTAAACCCTAAAAAACATCAGGCCGTCTGAATTTTCAGACGGCCTGAATCCATTGGAGACGAGAAAAAATGTTTACCGTACAGCGCATTTACGCCTATCAACCCGATTCTAAACAAACCGCCGTCTTTATCGACCGCCTCTATCCGCGCGGCGTCCATAAAGAAGTTTTCGCTACGGCACTTTGGTTGAAAGACATTACGCCCAGTGCAAACCTGCGCCGCTGGTATCATGAAAATCCGGCTCAAAATTTTGACGGTTTTGTCAGCCGTTATCACGAAGAGCTGCAAGGCGATGCCGAGCAGGCCGCCATCAAGCGGCTACTGGATTTGGAAAAACAACACGGCAATATTTTGTTGCTGACCGCCGTCAAAGACCCCCGACATTCCCACGTTTCCGCACTGGCTCAATTTTTGGGCGCAACGTTTGAATATCGTGATTAAAAAATCAGTGTTTGAGCTGAATACAAAAAGGCCGTCTGAAATCAAGGTTTCAGGCGGCCTGCTATTTTCAAATCAAGAAGGATAAGGGTGTGCCACCAATTTTCCGTCTATGTATTCGCCGATATAGACTTGCGAGGCTTCAAGGTGGAGGCGGTCGAGTTCTTGTTGCAGCCACTCTTCGTCACGCTTAATGATTTCGAGGATGTCGGGGTCGACTTGGCCGTCTGTAATCAGCGGATAGCGCAGGCTCTCGTCGCCGTACTTAATGACGGCGAGCTGGCCGTTTTGTTCCAACACGGCACGTTTGACGGCAGAGATTTCGTAGATGCCGGCGGCGCGGAGTTTGAACATGAGGTCGTGTGCGCTGATGCCGTTTTTCATACATTCTTCTGCTTGGACTTCGCCGTTGACGATGATCCAAACGGATTTACCGTCAATCACGGATTTGACCCAGTGGTTGTGGTTTTTGATGAATTTCAGGCTCAAGACCAACAGCGTCCACAAAATCAGTACGAGGAAAAATTGCAGCAGGCTGACGCTGTCGCTGTAAATCACGCCGCCGATGATGGCGCCGAGTACATAGTTTTGCACTTGGTCCATGGCGGAGGTCGGCGCGAGGTTGCTTTTGGCTAAGAGGTGGATTTGCAAAATCAAACCTAAAATACCCATCAGTAGTTTGAGGGCGAGCAGGGAGTATGCTTCCATGTGTGTATCCTGTTATTCTTTATCGATGAGTTCGATATTGTTGTTGACCAAATTGATGGGCGTCAGCGTGTAGGCGGAGAAGTCTTGATTGAAATGGACTTCATAGTATTGGCTTTTGATGCCGATAATCATGCCGTCGAATAGGCGCGTGCTGTTGACGATGATGTCTTGTTTTTCAACTTTTTGTTTTTCAATCAAGGCATTGAGAAAACCCACCATGCTCGAAGTATCGGAGGCAAAGTTTTGACGCTCGCTGTACGAAAGATATTGCGTGCTGCCGATGAGGATGAGCAATAGCAGCGCAATAATGCTCAGGTCGCGGTATTTGGTGTCCATGCGGTGGCGCAGGTATTGCGATACGGCGAGCATGAGTATGACGAGGGTGGCGAAAATCAGGACGTATTTCAAGTAGTCGTCGAAATACATATGGTTTTCAAGATAAAAGAGGGAAAAGAATTTCATGGTATTTGATAAATTTGGGAGGGGTAATCAGGCCGTCTGAAACTTACATTTCAGACGGCCTCGTCTATTAAACAAGGATGTTGCGTTAAGTTTTCAAAATAGGGTGTTTTTAAAGCGGTATCAGTTGATAAATCCATCGTCTTTCATTTTCTTTTCGGATATGTATTTAATTGTACATTCATACACATATATATTTTTGATAGGTATTGGGTAGTATCACGGCAAGATCTTCCAGTGTCCAATTTCTATTGGACTGAAAGGTGGGAGAGTTTAATTCTTGCTGTTCGATTTTTTGCCACTCTGTGTTGGCTTTTGGGGCGAATTCTTTGGTAGTTTTTTCGAATGCGCGAATACCGATACGGTTTCTCTTGCTGTATATTCTGCCTGCCAAGTAACGTTGTTCAGGAAACTCATGCTCATGCCCCTTCAAGTTACCACTGCAATAGTTTTGAGTAGCTTCAGTATCAGCCAGCCGATCGGCATCGTGTAAAACAGCAAGATAGTGGCTTTTACCTTGCAAAATCAGCCAAGCTGCGAAGCCATAAGTATTGTATTTATGCTTACCACCGTACACCAAAGATAGCGCAGACCAAATTAATCTATTGGGACTGGCAATAATTGTGCATTCGTACATCTTAAAGAAATAATCAAAATATAATAAATCCTCATCTGGTAAAGATTCCAATAACCGATTCAAGTTTTGGTTGAATTCTCCAATATTGCGAGATTCAGGACGTGCTTGATCAATGATGTTCCAAAAATCGTTGATTGTCATGGCTCCAATCTTCCGAACAATCCGAGACAGGCATAGACGCCGAGCTTAAACACGTTCTTTTTCCAAAATGACGACGTAGGCTTCACGCACGAAAAACAGCAGCATGCGGCGCTGGTCTTTTTCCATGGTAACAACCTTCCAGCCTTGTGAGGCGTGGCTGTTGAGGAAATCGCTGAATTTGACCGGATTGATTTTGGCGCTGCCGAAAATCAAGCTGGAAAGCAGGTTCTCTTGATAAATGATGGCTTTATATTCTTTCATTTTATTCCTTTGAAAAATCAGGGGGCTTTAAAGCCCCCTGATTCTACTCCTTATTATTCAATTGCGGTAATACGGAGCCTTCGCCCAAGGACAACAAACCGCTTTGCGAGTAAATACCCAGTTTGGCGCGGGTGTCGGTGATGTCGAGGTTGCGCATGGTCAGTTGGCCGATGCGGTCGAGCGGTGTGAACGCTGCGTCTTCGACTTTTTCCATGCTCAGGCGTTCCGGTTGGTAGGTCAGGTTGGGCGATTCGGTGTTCAGAATCGAGTAGTCGTTGCCGCGGCGCAGCTCGAGGGTTACTTCGCCGGTGATGGCTTTGGCGACCCAGCGTTGGGCGGTTTCGCGCAACATGAGGGCTTGGCTGTCAAACCAGCGGCCTTGGTAGAGCAGGCGGCCGAGGCGCAGGCCGTTGATGCGGTATTGTTCGATGGTGTCTTCGTTGTGGATGCCGGTCACCAAGCGTTCGTAGGCGATGTGGAACAATGCCATGCCCGGGGCTTCGTAGATGCCGCGCGATTTGGCTTCGATGATGCGGTTTTCGATTTGGTCGCTCATGCCCAAACCGTGGCGGCCACCGATGCGGTTGGCTTCGAGGAAGAGTTCGACGGGGTCGGCGTATTCTTTGCCGTTCAGTGCAACGGGCACGCCTTCTTCAAAGCGCACGCTGACTTCTTCGGGTTTGACTTCGACGTTTTCGTCCCAAAAGGCAACGCCCATGATGGGTTTGACGATTTTGATGCCGCTGTTGAGGAATTCCAAATCTTTGGCTTCATGTGTCGCGCCGAGCATATTGGAGTCGGTGGAATAGGCTTTCTCCACCGACATTTTGTAGTTGAAGCCGTTGGCAATCAGAAATTCGCTCATTTCGTGACGGCCGCCGAGTTCGTCGATAAATTGTTGGTCGAGCCAAGGTTTGTAGATTTTCAGCGCGGGATTGGTCAAGAGGCCGTAGCGGTAGAAACGCTCGATGTCGTTGCCTTTGTAGGTGCTGCCGTCGCCCCAGAT
>NZ_JBQCXF010000271.1:0-3889 GCF_051956635.1 Neisseria sp. P0022.S010
AGATTTTGGAGCGTTTGAGCAAAATCACCAAGCCGCACAATATTATGTTTGACGGGCTGGCGCGGGTAACGCACGTTACCGATGCGACCGACTGGCGCGTCGAATATCCGTTTGTCGTCGTCAATCCCGACACTGAGGCAGAAATCGCGCCTTTGGTGCGCGCCTTAATCGAGCTGGATTTGGTCATTATTCCGCGCGGCGGTGGCACGGGTTATACCGGCGGCGCCGTGCCTTTGGATGCAAACAGCGCGGTCATCAATACGGAAAAGCTCGACAAGCATCGCGGCGTCGAATTTGTAGAACTGGCGGGCTTGAACGGCAAACATCCGATTATCCATTGCGGCGCGGGTGTGGTAACGCGGCGTGTGGAAGAAACCGCGCATCAAGCGGGTTTGGTGTTCGCCGTCGATCCGACTTCCGCCGACGCGTCCTGCGTGGGCGGCAATGTGGCGATGAACGCAGGCGGTAAAAAAGCCGTGCTGTGGGGGACGGCGTTGGACAACCTCGCCTACTGGCAGATGGTCAACCCGCAGGGCGAATGGCTGCGCATCGAGCGCGTGCGCCACAATTTCGGCAAAATCCACGACGAAGAAACCGCTGTCTTTGACGTTCACACGCTGGATTCAGACGGCCTCAATGTCGTTAAAACCGAACGCTTGGAAATTCCCGGCCACAAATTCCGCAAAGTCGGTTTGGGCAAAGACGTTACCGACAAATTCTTGAGCGGCCTGCTCGGCGTGCAAAAAGAAGGCACGGACGGCATCATCACCAGCGTTGCCTTCGTGTTGCATAAAATGCCGAAATACACGCGCACTGTGTGTATGGAATTTTTCGGTACGGTCGCCACCGCCACACCTTCTATCGTCGAAATCCGCGATTTCCTGCTTGCCCATAAAAGCGTGCGGCTGGCGGGTTTGGAGCATTTAGACTGGCGTTACGTCCGCGCCGTCGGTTATGCCACCAAAGCGGCAGGTAAAGGCCGACCTAAAATGGTCTTGCTGGCAGATGTGGTTTCCGACGACGAAGCCGCCGTACAGGCAGCCGCCGAACACATCTGCGAACTCGCCCGCGCCCGCGACGGCGAAGGCTTTATCGCCATATCTCCTGAAGCCCGCAAAACCTTCTGGCTCGACCGCAGCCGCACCGCAGCCATCGCCAAACATACCAACGCCTTTAAAATCAACGAAGATGTGGTAATTCCACTCGAAAGGCTCGGCGAGTATTCAGACGGCATCGAACGCATCAACATTGAGCTTTCCATCCAAAACAAACTCAAACTCTGTGCTGCCTTGGAGCAATATTTGTCCGGCAAACTCCCCATCGACAAAATGGGAACAGACCTGCCAACCGCCGAACTGTTAGGCGAACGCGGCAAACACGCCCTAGCCCACGTTTCCGCTGTTAAAGCGCGTTGGGAATGGCTACTTGCTAACTTAGACGCGCCGCTTGCCGACTATAAGGCTCGCTATGGCGCATCCGTCCATGCTGCGCCCGAAGCCAAAGACAATGAAAGCTGCTTTATTGCCTTCCGCGATTTCCGCCTGCGCGTGTCTGTCAAAGCGGACGTAATGAAGCCGCTTTCTGAAATTTTCAGCGGCAAAACCGATACTAAAATTATCCAAGGCTTGGGCAAAATCCACTCCAAAACCGTACGCAGCCGCGTCTTCGTCGCCCTGCATATGCACGCCGGCGACGGTAACGTTCATACCAATATTCCGGTTAACTCAGACGATGCCGAAATGCTTCAGACGGCCTACCGTTCTGTGGAACGCATCATGAAAATCGCCCGTTCGCTCGGCGGCGTAATTTCCGGCGAACACGGCATCGGCATCACCAAGCTCGAATTTTTGACCGATGAAGATTTGCAACCGTTTTGGAACTACAAAAACCAAGTCGATCCGAAACACACCTTCAACCGTCACAAACTCATGAAAGGCTCGGACTTACGCAACGCCTACACGCCATCTTTCGAGCTTTTGGGGGCGGAATCGCTGATTATGGAAAAATCAGACCTTGGCACCATCGCCGATTCCGTCAAAGACTGTCTGCGCTGCGGCAAATGTAAACCTGTTTGCTCTACTCACGTTCCGCGCGCCAATCTGCTGTACAGCCCGCGCAACAAAATCCTCGGCGTGGGGCTGTTGACCGAAGCCTTCTTATACGAAGAGCAAACCCGCCGCGGCGTTTCCATCAAACACTTCGAAGAACTCATGGACATCGGCGACCACTGCACCGTGTGCCACCGTTGCGTCAAACCTTGCCCCGTCAACATCGACTTCGGCGACGTAACCGTAGCCATCCGCAACTACCTTGCCGATTCCGGCCACAAACGCTTTGCCCCCGCCGCATCGATGGGCATGGCGTTTTTGAACGCCACCGGCCCTAAAACCATCAAAGTCCTGCGCGCCGCTATGATACAGACCGGCTTCCCTGCGCAAAACTTTGCCTACAAAATCGGCAAGCTTCTTCCGATTGGCACTAAAAAACAAAAAGCCGAACCGAAAGCCACCGTTGGCACCGCCTCAATCAAAGAACAGGTTATCCACTTCATCAACCGTCCTTTGCCGAAAAGCGTACCTGCTAAAACTCCGCGCTCCATGCTGGGTATAGAAGACGACAAGAGTATTCCTATCATCCGCAATCCGGCTTCTCCTGAAGATGCCGAGGCCGTATTCTACTTTCCAGGTTGCGGTTCCGAACGTCTGTTCAGCCAAATCGGGCTTGCCGTTCAAGCCATGCTCTGGCATGTCGGTGTACAAACCGTCCTGCCGCCGGGCTATATGTGTTGCGGCTATCCGCAAGACGCAGGCGGCAATAAGGCTAAAGCCGAAGAAATGAGTACCAACAACCGCGTGGCTTTCCACCGAATGGCAAACACCCTCAACTACCTCGACATTAAAACCGTCGTCGTCAGTTGCGGTACCTGCTACGACCAGCTCGAAAAATACCGCTTCGAAGAAATCTTCCCCGGATGCCGCATCATCGACATCCACGAATACCTGCTCGAAAAAGGCGTGAAACTGAACGGCGTAAAAGGTCAGCAATACCTCTATCACGACCCCTGCCACACCCCCATCAAAACCATGAACGCCACCCAAATGGCAAGCAGCCTCATGGGGCAGAAAGTTGTCTTAAGCGACCGCTGCTGCGGCGAATCCGGCATGTTCGCCGTCAAACGCCCCGATATCGCCACCCAAGTCAAATTCCGCAAACAGGAGGAAATCGAGAAAAACCTCAAAGAGCTGCCGCAGGGCGAACCCGTCAAAATGCTCACCACCTGCCCCGCCTGCCTGCAAGGACTGAGCCGCTACGCCGACGACAACGACATGCCCGCCGACTATATCGTCATCGAAATGGCGAAACACATCCTCGGCGAAAACTGGCTGGACGAGTTTGTGAAAAAAGCCAACAACGGCGGTGTAGAAAAAGTATTGCTCTAAGGACTTAGACAAAAACTTTGGGCTGTAATAAAGGTGTAGAAATTAGTAGCGTTGTTTACAGTATTTCCAGGAGAATACTGAAACATGAACATGCACAAAAACACCCGACTCACCCCGCACCACCGCCAAGCCATTTGGCTGGCCTACGCGCAGGGGAAGGAAAGCGTAACCTCCCTGGCACGCCGCTACCAAGTCAGCCGCGTCACCATTTACCGCGCACTTAAAGCTGCAAGAGGCAGGCTGCTCAAACCCCCAACCAGTACCAACAACCGTTTCAAACAGGCAAAGTACGGAATGAAACGCCTAGCTAAGGTAGAACGCAGCATTCAGGAAAAACTCAAAAGGCAGGCCAAACGCTACAATAAATCCTACCCCGGAGAGCTGGTACATCTCGATACCAAACGGCTGCCGCTGCTCAAAGGACAGAAAGCCACCGATAAGCGGGATTA
>NZ_JBQCXF010000272.1:0-3885 GCF_051956635.1 Neisseria sp. P0022.S010
CATAAAACATGAAGGCCTCCCCTCATGCTCACTGTTTAATAAGTTATTTGGATCATAAGTAGATGAACACACTTCCTCGATGGGACGAACCTATCTCTAGCGACAGTCCCGAAGGTGTAAATATCGAATACGATAGCCGCTTTTTAGAACTACAAAGCGTAGCTGAAGGCAAACCAGAACAACAGTATGGTGACACGATTATTTCGGCAGAAGAAGCTGATTGGGCAACGGTAGAAAAGTTATGCAATCAATTGCTAGCTGAATCTAAGGATTTGCATGTCCTAGCCTACTATACACAGGCGCTTACAGCCAAACATGGACTCGTAGGGTTCTGTGCTGGTTGCGAAGCAATCAAAGCTAATATAGACCTGTATTGGGAATCCATTTATCCTAAACTAGAGGATGAAGACGGTGAATTTGATCCATTTTACAGGATTAATGCCCTTAGCTCCTTTACCACACTTGATGGCATCATAAAAGAAATTCTTTCATCTAAATTATTGATAAATGGGTTAACCCAACAGCCAATTACTGTAAAAGAAGCTGTTTCTATCTTACAAGGGAATGATCCACAAAATTATCCGGGAGGTAAAGAACGGTTAATGCTCGATATTAGGGTGAATGCCGATACGGGGAAACCTGAATTGACCGCATTAATTCAGGCATTGGACTGTCTGAAAGACATCCAACGCATTTTCTCGTCTAATTTACAGGATGAACACTCACTTGATTTTGATGTTATTCAGAAACCTCTTACCCTAATTCACAAAGCCATCAACTATAATGATGGGAGTACTCCCTCAGTACAACAGACAGAACAGTCAGAGTTACCCTCTGAAACTAACAGCTCAACTATTACACAAGAACAATCTATTCAAGAGGCCGATGCATGGCGCCGTTTGAATATTAAAAATCGTGCTGATGTTGATTTAGCTTTAGAGAAAATCTGCATTTATTTTGAAACTCTTGAACCCAGCCACCCTGCACCACTGTTTATCCGCAGGGTACAACGACAAATGAATATGAATTTTTATGACATCATGAAAGATATTAGCCCAGAAAGTATTGCCAATTTAGAAGTTTTAATTGGCAAACCGGATGAAGATACAGTAAACTCATGAACCTAGCATACCTCATCCGCGATTTAGTAAAATTTTTTTAATAAATACACAACATTATTAATCATCCTAAGGTTATAACCATGTCACGAAATAAATCATCAGGTCAAAAGTTTATTGCCCGTAATCGAGCTCCTCGCGTGCAAATTGAGTATGACGTAGAATTGTATGGTTCAGAGAAAAAAATCGAACTGCCTTTCGTTATGGGTATTATGGCCGATTTGGTTGGCAAACCTGTTGAGCCCTTACCTGAATTGGCTGAACGAAAATTCTTAGAAATTGATGTAGACAATTTCGATGAACGTATGAAAGCCCTTAAACCTCGCGTTGCCTTCAACGTAAAAAATACATTGACAGGTGAAGGGAATTTGAATGTAGAACTCGAATTGGAAAGCATGGATGACTTCTCACCAGCGGCAATAGCTAAAAAAGTAGCACCTCTAAATGAACTTTTACAGGCGCGTACTGAACTATCTAATTTACTCTCATATATGGATGGTAAAAGTGGGGCTGAAGAATTAATTGGAAAAGTCTTAGGGGATAGCGAATTGCTAAAAAGTCTTGCAGCTGCACCTAAATCAACATCCAAAGATGAATAATAGTCTCTAATAAAACTAGAAGTGAAAGTAAATCATGGCTGAAAAACAATTAGATACCCTAGGAAATGGAAGTTCGCAACATGTGTTTGCAACCAATGAATTTGAACAGCTGCTTCAAAAAGAATTCAAACCTAAAACGGAAGAAGCTAAAAGCGCTGTAACTAATGCAGTCGCAACATTGGCTCAGCAAGCCCTACAAAATGCCGTGACCATTTCAGATGATACCTATCAAACTATTGAAGCAATTATTGCCGAACTTGATAGAAAGCTTTCTGAACAAATCAACTTGATCTTGCATCATGAGGATTTTCAAAAACTTGAAGGTGAATGGCGCGGCCTACATCATTTAGTAACAAACACTGAAACAGATACTTTGTTAAAAATCAAAGTATTGCCTATTTCCAAAAAAGAAGTTGCTCGTAACTTAAAACGCTTTAAAGGTACAGCCTGGGATCAAAGCCCACTCTTTAAACGCATCTATGAGGAAGAGTACGGCCAATTCGGTGGCGAACCTTTTGGTTGCTTAGTTGGTGACTATTATTTTGATCATTCTGCCCCTGATGTAGAAATGCTCAATAGCCTTGAAAAGATTGCCGCGGCTGCGCACTGCCCATTTATTGCAGGTGCATCTCCCAAGCTAATGCAAATGGAATCTTGGCAAGAATTAGCTAATCCGCGCGACCTGAGCAAAATCTTCCAAAATGCGGAATACGCTCCATGGCGAAGTCTGCGTGAATCCGAAGACTCTCGTTATATCGGCTTAGCTTTGCCTCGTTTCCTGTCTCGTCTGCCTTATGGTGCCACGACAAACCCCGTAGATGAATTTGACTTCGAGGAAGAGACAGAGGGTGCGGATCATAACAAATATACTTGGGCCAATGCAGCTTATGCAATGGCAGTAAATATTAACCGTTCATTTAAATACTATGGCTGGTGCACTGCCATTCGTGGCGTAGAATCAGGCGGTATCGTTGAAAATCTTCCCTGCCACACATTCCCAACCGATGATGGCGGTGTAGACATGAAATGCCCAACAGAAATTGCCATTAGCGACCGCCGTGAGGCAGAGCTGGCTGCATTGGGCTTTATGCCATTAATCCATCGTAAGAACACAGATTTAGCTGCATTTATCGGTGCACAATCTTTGCATAAACCATCTGAATATTATGATCCAGATGCTACTGCCAATGCACGTTTGTCTGCTCGCTTGCCTTACTTATTCGCATGTTGCCGTTTCGCACACTACTTAAAATGTATTGTTCGCGACAAAGTTGGCTCATTCCGTGAACGTGATGACATGGAACGTTGGTTGAACGAATGGATTATGAATTATGTAGATGGAGACCCCGCTAACTCCACCCAAGAAACAAAAGCCCGTAAGCCATTGGCTGCTGCAGAGGTAGTTGTAGAAGAAGTAGAAGATAATCCAGGATACTACACTTCTAAGTTCTTCCTGCGTCCTCATTATCAACTTGAGGGACTTACCGTTTCTCTACGCTTAGTTTCCAAATTGCCTTCGACTAAACAAGAATAGTCAGGCTTAGTTTATTTAGTTGGGTATATTTAGTGCCCTGTTGTTAAATCGCTTGTATTTTTTAACTAGGAGAGTAAAAAATGGCTATTGATATGTTCATGAAAGTCGAAGGTGTAAATGGCGAATCAAAAGATTCTAACCACAAAGACTGGACTAACATCGAAAGTTTTGACTGGGGTGCAGAGCAACCTGGTTCAATGACTAGCGGTGGTGGCGGTGGTGCCGGTAAAGTCAATTTCAATGACTTGACCGTAGTTGCCGCTATCGATAAAGCAGCTCCAACCATTCTGAAAAACTGCGCTACCGGCCAACACTTGAGCAAAGTAGAAATTTCTGTTTGCAAAGCTGGTGGTGAGCAAATTGAATACTCACGCACCACATTGGAAGATGTCTTGGTAACCGGTGTGAAATTCATTGGTGTACAAGATAATGATGCGCTGAAAATGCGTTATTCATTCCAAGCTGCAAAAGTGAAAAACCAATATTGGGAACAAACCGATAAAGGTTCTAAAGGTGCTGAAGTTCAAATGGCCTTCAATATCAAAGAAAATAAATCTGCATAATTGATATGTAGATTTCATTAAAGAAGCCTGACTTAAAAGGCATTTTTAAGTCAGGCTTCATACATAATGAC
>NZ_JBQCXF010000273.1:0-3880 GCF_051956635.1 Neisseria sp. P0022.S010
ACAACAAACTCAGCAAACGCCTGCGCCACGCCGTCGGCGATGCCATTAACGATTTCAATATGATCGAGCCGGGCGACAAAATCATGGTCTGCCTCTCAGGCGGCAAAGACAGCTACGCCCTTTTAGACATTCTGTGCCAGCTTCAAGCCAGCGCGCCGATTGATTTTGAACTGGTCGCCGTCAATCTCGACCAAAAACAGCCGGGCTTCCCTGAAGAAGTATTGCCGACCTATCTCGAAAGCATCGGCGTTCCCTACAAAATCGTTGAAGAAGACACTTATTCCACCGTCAAACGTGTATTGGAAGAAGGTAAAACGACTTGTTCACTGTGCAGCCGTTTGCGCCGAGGCATCCTCTATCGCACTGCAAAAGAATTGGGCTGCACCAAAATCGCCTTGGGACACCACCGCGACGACATCCTCGCCACCATGTTCCTGAATATGTTTTACGGCGGCAAACTCAAAGCCATGCCGCCCAAACTGGTAAGCGACAACGGCGAACACATCGTCATCCGTCCTCTCGCGTATGTCAAAGAGAAGGACTTGATTAAATACGCCGAGCTGAAGCAATTCCCAATTATCCCATGCAACCTCTGCGGCTCTCAGCCCAACCTGCAACGCCAAGTCATCGGCGATATGTTGCGCGACTGGGACAAACGCTTCCCCGGCCGTATCGAGTCTATGTTCTCCGCTCTACAAAACGTCGTTCCATCGCATTTGGCCGATACCGAACTTTTCGACTTTGTCGGCTTGGAACGCGGTCAAAGCCTGAAACACGGCGGCGACTTGGCGTTTGACAGCGAAAAAATGCCGGAACGTTTCTCCGACGGCAGCGAAGAAGACGAAAGCGAAATTAAAATCGAACCGCAAAAAACCGAACGCAAAGTCATCAATATTTTGGCAAACAAACCCAAAACCTGCGGTATGTAACCGCGTTTAGACATTCAGACGGCCTTTCGGTAGCTATTGACTGAAAGGCCGTCTGAATATTTAGGCATATTTTCATTTTCTTGCATAAACCTTTATCGCAATCCGGCAAAACGCCCTCATAATACCGCCGTTATCCACCCCTCCATCAAAAGGAAAACCATGACCACCATTCTGATTATCCTCGGTTTAATCGCCATTGTTGTCGGCATTTTAGGCACTATTTACCCTGCCTTGCCCGGACTGGGTTTGATGTTTGGCGGCGCATGGCTGTTGGGTTATGCCGGCGATTATCAAGTGTTTGGCTCGGGTACGTTGACCTTTTTGGCCATTGTTGCCGTATTCGGTACTGCAATGGATTATGTGGCGGGTGCATTGGGTGCAAAATATACCGGCGCAAGTAAAACCGCGGTTTGGGGTGCATTTATCGGCGGCATCGTCGGCGCATTCTTCTCTATTCCCGGCTTGTTGCTCGGCCCGCTGACCGGCGCGGCCATCGGCGAATTTATTGCACGCAAAGACACTTGGCAGGCAGGCAAAGTCGGTATCGGTACGTTTATCGGCTTCATCATCGGTACCGTAGCCAAAATCGGCTGCGCATTGACCATCGCACTGACCATCCTGTTTGTTTGGTTAGCCTCATTCTTCTAAATAAAAAATATTAAAGGCCGTCTGAATTTCAAGTATTCAGACGGCCTTTTTATTTCATTGGTTATTTGCCGCAGCAAGCTTTGTACTTTTTACCGCTGCCACACGGGCAAGGATCGTTACGCCCCACTTTTTCGCCTTCACGGCGTACGGTTTGCGGCTTATTGATGATGGCCTGCCAGTACCAGTAAATATCAAGCAGGACATGCGGCAAGTCAGATTCCAGTTGGGTCAGCTCTTTTTCATTCAGATGCAAGATGACTTCGCCGTTTTCCTCGTCGTCATAAATACCACCCAAAGCCATAATCGGATAGAACAAATCTTCAAACTCTTCCTGATCAACTGCTTCAAACCAATCGGTAGGCACAATATCCAGTGCGTAAAGGTAGGCGTTACACCAAGTGTAGAAATCCGGATTGCCGGCTTCATCTTCATAGAACCACAAATCAGGCAGAATTTTTTCGTTGAGCTTCATGCGCATATCGGCGGCCATTGCCATAACCAAACGCTCGATTTCGGTGCGCTCTTTGGCATCAAACAAAGATTCTTCACCCAAAATCTCAGGCAGCCAGTTGGTCGGATTCAAAGCATCCGGACCACTCAATAAAGCCATCATAAAACCTTGAACCTCATCACAACGCATGGTGTTGTGGGCTTCAGATTTGGCATCCAGCAATTCCATCAATCGGCTGCGTGCTGCTTCATCAAAAGTCAGTATTTGCATTTTTGTTCCTTAAAATAAAATCGTATTATTGTTTTCAGACGGCCAGGGCATGAATACGCTGCCGCATTTGTTCAAACAGACAAACCGTTGCCGCCATCGCGACATTCAAGGATTCGGTTTGCCCCAACATGGGGATTTTGACACAGGCAGTAGCCTTCTCTTTTACCGTTTCGCTCACGCCGCTGCCTTCGTTGCCAAATACCCAAGCACAGGGTTGACTGAGGTCCATTTCATACAAACCGATATTGCGACCGCCCAAGGCAGTTGCCCAAATTTGATGCTGATACGTTTCCATCCAAGCGGATAATTCCACTCGGCTGAAAATCGACAGCAGAAAATGCGCACCCATCCCCGCTCGCAACACTTTAGGCGACCAGATATCCACGGAATCATTGACGCACACAATTTGCCTGACTCCGGCCGCTGCCGCGCTACGCAAAATCGTGCCTGCATTACCGGGGTCTTGTACCCGCTCCAATACCATGCAATCGCCGTCTGAAGGCAAACCTGCCTGCTGCGGAATATCAATCCAAGTCATCACATCATCGGCATCGGTCAGACTGGTGATTTTAGACAGTGCTTCGTTACCAACCCAAGTAATCAATCCCTCATCCAACTGCGCCGTAATTTCTTGAATTTCAAGATGTTGCTGTTTCTTTTCAGGCAAGTAAACCTGTTTGGGCGTACCGCCGCTTTGCAAATAAGTTTGCAGCAGATGTACGCCTTCCAATACGGTTTCACCGCTTTCACGCCTTGCTTTGGCCTGCGTCAGCAGACGGAATAAATGTTTGAGCTGTTCGTTTTGAGCAGAGGTAATCAGTTTCATGGAGCGCATTATAACTGTTTTAACTTCCTTGAAGCTATGCTTTCAGACGGTCTGATGGTTTTACTTAGAAAATAAAAAACCCTTACAATGAAGCAAGGGTTTTACATGATTTCATTTTTTACTGCACAACTGTCTGCTGCTCATTTTGCTGCTCGGTACGGACAGTCGGACGGTTTTCAATTTTGCCGTCTTTTGCCGCATTTGGCACAACAGTTTCGCCAGGCTCGGAAGCTGCTTTATCACTAGGCGTACCGCTTACCGGAATAATATTTTGGGCAGGCTGAACATTAGACTTTTCTGCAACCGGCATAGCGTCACGAGAAGTTTGCGGTGTAAATTGCCATACTGCAACAGCAATCGCACACACGCTGGCAGCAGCCGCGAAGAATTTGAAGAAGCCGCTATTGGCCGCTTCATGCTGAGCATATTTTTCCTGTTTGCCTTCAGCCTCGGTTTGAGGCACTGTAAATGCTTTGCTTTGCATGGTTTCACCGGTAACACTCGCCGCAGCACCCTGACGGATACAGTCGCCGATAATGTGGTATTCATGCCAAGCGCGCAAGGCTTCCTCATCTGCCAATACAGCATCCAGCATTTCATCAGTCAATGCTTCACCGTCCATCAATGCAGACACATACTCCAATGCTTTATTTGTTTTGTCGTTCATTTTTATTACCACCTTTGATCTTCAGAAGTATCCAACAGCGGCCGCAAATCTTTTGCAATCAGTTCACGCGCTCTGAAAATACGCGAACG
>NZ_JBQCXF010000274.1:0-3870 GCF_051956635.1 Neisseria sp. P0022.S010
TTATTTATTTTTATGTTTCGTAATCAGGGCCACTCTTTTGTGTCAGGCCGTCTGAAAAATGCGATAATTTAAACACAATATTTGTCCCTATTTATGAGGAAAAATCATGGCTGCACAACTTATAGACGGAAAAAAAATCTCCCAGCAACGCATCGAGGCGGTCGCACAGGCGGTAAAAGCGCGTCAGGAAAAAGGTTTGCACACGCCTTGCTTGGCGGTAGTATTGGTTGGCGACGACCCTGCCAGCGCGGTTTATGTACGCAATAAAAAACTGACCTGCCAAAAAAGCGGCATAGAATCGCGCTCTTATGAGCTGCCGTCTGAAACCACGCAAGACGATTTGCTGAAACTGGTGGACGAATTGAACAGCGACCCTGCCGTCGACGGTATTTTGGTGCAACTGCCGCTGCCGGCACACATCGACAGCCAAGCGGTTTTGGAGCGTATCGAGCCGCATAAAGATGTGGACGGCTTCCACCCTTACAACGTCGGCCGCCTGGTCGTCAAAATGCCGCTGATGCGCCCTTGCACACCCAAAGGCGTGATGACTTTGTTGGAAGCCTACGGCATCGACCCGAAAGGCAAAAAAGCCGTCGTCGTCGGCGCGTCCAATATTGTCGGCCGCCCACAGGCGTTGGAATTGCTGCTGTCCCGCGCAACGGTAACCATCTGCCACAGTGCTACGCAAAACCTTGCCGATGAAGTGGCTGCCGCAGATATTTTGGTGGTCGGCGTAGGCATTCCGAATTTCGTTAAAGGCGAATGGGTCAAACCCGGCGCAGTGGTTATCGATGTGGGCATCAACCGCTTGGACGACGGCAGCCTGTGCGGCGACGTGGAGTTTGATGTTGCCAAAGAACGCGCGTCCATGATTACGCCCGTTCCCGGCGGCGTCGGCCCGATGACGATTGCCACTTTGTTGGAAAACACGGTACACGCGGCCTCATTGCACGATTAATCGCTGTCATTAAGTTAGGCCGTCTGAACATGGTTTTTCAGACGGCCTGACCTGTTTTTTTTGCTTTTTACCTTATTGGCTTCACATGTCCTTACTCTCTTCACACACCGACAACCCGACTTTCCGCAACGCCTCCTATATCCTGATGGGTTTGGCTTTGCTGATTGTCTTGCACTACCATTTTCTGCCGCTGCTGCTGTCGGTTATCCTGACCTATATCTTTATTACGCGCACCAACGGCGTGATCCTCAAACTCCGCCGCCGTGTTTTGCCGCGCAACACGCGGCTGCATAAATCGCTCAACGCGCACAATATCAACCTGATTTCCACCACGCTGACGCTGGCCATCGTGTTCAGCATCATCACGATGATGTCTTTGGGCATTTACCACCTGATACACGGCGGCCATGTCGGCTTCATGCTGGCGAAGCTGGCGGCAATTTTGGAAGACACCAAAAACAGCCAAGACCTGCCTGCGGCCATTCTCAATATGCTGCCCAACAATATGGCCGAAATCAAAGCCTCGGCAATCAAGCTGATTGAAGAATACCGCGCCGCGCTGACCCGTATCAGTAAAAACAGCATCACGTCCTTCGTGTACATCCTTATCGGCATCATCATCGGCGCCATGCTCAGTTTCCACCGCCTGAAAATGCGCAAAAACCGCCACAAAATGCCGCTGTTTAAAGCCGAATTGATACGGCGCATCGTCAATTTTGAAACCAGCTTTGAACGCGTGTTCCTCGCCCAAGTCAAAATCTCGCTGATCGACACCTTCCTGACCGGCCTGTACCTCTACTTGGTTTTACCGCTGTTCGGCGTTGGCCTACCGTTTAAAATGACCGTCCTGATCGTTGCCTTTATCGTCGGTCTGATTCCGGTGGCGGGCAACCTGATTTCCAACACCATCATCATTATTTTGAGCCTCGGCGCATCGCTTTACGTCGCACTTGCCTCGTTGGTTTTCCTCGTTGTCATCCATAAACTCGAATATTTCCTCAACGCCAAAATCATCGGCTCGGAAATCGAATCCAGCGCATGGGAATTGCTGGTGGCGATGGTCGTCTTTGAACGCATTTTCGGCATCGGCGGCATCATCGTCGCGCCGGTTTATTACGCGTATCTGAAAAATGAATTGAAACTGCGAAAATTGATTTAATCAGTTGCATTTATACACATCAAAGGCCGTCTGAAAACGACAATCGGGTTTTCAGACGGCCTTTGCTTTACCTTTTCTTACACTTTACGGCATAATGGCAGCCACGCATTTCTAGAAGAAAGATAAACAATGTCAACCAAAACCCCTTCCCTATTCGGCGGCGCGATGATTATCGCCGGTACGGTTATCGGCGCAGGCATGCTTGCCAACCCGACCGCCACTTCCGGCGTATGGTTTACCGGCTCGCTGGCCGTGTTGCTGTACACCTGGTTTTCCATGCTCTCCAGCGGCCTGATGATTTTGGAAGTCAATACCCATTATCCGCACGGCGCCAGCTTCGACACCATGGTTAAAGACCTGCTCGGCCCGACTTGGAACGTCATCAACGGCGTTGCCGTCGCTTTCGTTTTATACCTGCTCACCTACGCCTACATCTTCGTCGGCGGCGACCTGACAGCCAAAGGCATCGGCAGCGCGGTAGGCAGCGAAATCTCGCTCACCGTCGGGCAACTCGTCTTCTTCGGCATTCTCGCCTTTTGCGTTTGGGCATCAGCACGCTTGGTTGACCGCTTCACCAGCATCCTCATCGGCGGCATGGTATTGACCTTTATTTGGGCAACCGGCGGCCTGATTGCCGATGCCAAAATGCCTGTCTTGTTCGACACCCAAGCCCCTGCCGGCACCAGCTACTGGATTTATGTCGCCACCGCCCTGCCCGTCTGCCTTGCCTCATTCGGCTTCCACGGCAACGTCTCCAGCCTGCTCAAATACTTTAAAGGCGACGCACCCAAAGTGGCCAAATCCCTGTGGTCGGGGACGCTGATTGCCTTGGTGATTTACGTCCTCTGGCAAATCGCTATCCAAGGCAACCTGCCGCGCAACGAATTCGCACCGGTTATCGCCGCAGAAGGCCAAGTTTCCGTCCTGATCGAAACGCTGTCCAAGTTCGCCCAGACCGGAAATATGGACAAAGTGTTGACCCTGTTCTCCTACATGGCGATTGCAACGTCCTTCCTCGGCGTAACGCTCGGCCTGTTCGACTACATCGCCGACATCTTCAAATGGAACGACAGCATTTCCGGCCGTACCAAAACCGCCGCGCTGACCTTCCTGCCGCCTTTGATCTCCTGCCTGCTCTTCCCTACCGGCTTCGTTACCGCCATCGGCTACGTCGGTCTGGCCGCAACCATCTGGACAGGCATCATCCCCGCCATGCTGCTCTACCGCTCGCGCCATAAATTCGGCATCGGCAAAAACTACAAAGTTTACGGCGGATTCTGGCTGATGGTTTGGGTCTTCCTCTTCGGCATCATCAACATTGCCGCCCAAATACTGAGCCAAATGGAGCTCGTTCCCGTATTTAAAGGTTAAATTCCCTTAAGGCCGTCTGAAATACCCTCTTTCAGACGGCCTAATTCATTATTTTCCGCTACAATACCCCCTTTCCCCCAACGAACACCGTCCATGTACGACAATATCCGTTTCCATCTCGACGAAGACTACCCCGACCAGCTCCCGCCCGAAAACGCCGCCACCCACATCGGCATGTACTGGCAGTGGGCGGCGCAGGCAGGCCTCGTCAACCCCGTCTGGCAAACCGCCCCCGAAACCGCAGCCGACTTCTCCGCCATGACCTCGGGCAAAATCAGCGGACGGCACTTCCTGCTCAAACACATGGACGGCGCATTGACGGCGGACGACTTTACCGAACTCGGCCAACGGTTTACCGAGTTCTACTACACCGACGAAGAAG
>NZ_JBQCXF010000275.1:0-3863 GCF_051956635.1 Neisseria sp. P0022.S010
AATCCTGTTGACGCGCAAAAACTTCGGCTGCGGCTCTTCACGCGAACACGCCCCTTGGGCATTGGACGACTACGGCTTCCGCGCCGTCATCGCCCCCAGCTTTGCCGACATCTTCTTCAACAACTGCTACAAAAACGGCCTTTTGCCTATCGTTTTGACAGAAGAACAGGTGGACCAGCTTTTCAAAGAAGTTGAAGCCAACGAAGGCTATCAGCTCTCCATCGACCTTGCCGAGCAAACCCTGACCACCCCTAGCGGCGAAACATTCACATTCGATATTACCGAACACCGCAAACACTGCCTCTTAAACGGCTTGGACGAAATCGGCCTGACCCTGCAACACGCTGACGAAATCCACGCCTTCGAAGAAAAACGCCGTCAAAGCCAGCCTTGGCTGTTTAACGGTTGATATACAAAAGGCCGTCTGAAAAATGTAAGTGTTTCAGACGGCCTTTACTGAATGCTTTGGGATAGTCCATGAGATCATTCGACGAATTAATCCAAACCCAAGACCCTGCGTGGCCATTGATTCAAGAGTGGATTGCAGAAGCGACAAACAGTATTGAAGTTCTGCCACGTACGCTTGAAAAGGCAAAGGAAGAACTTGTCAAAACCCAAGTAACGATATGTTCGTTTATGGGTGCTGTCGTTTATGAAACCGGCGGTATCCTTATCGATGACGGCTGGTTACGGATACTTGGTTCTGGCAGCGCGAAGCTACCTCGTGGTTTGGGAAGTTGGAATCTAAGCCGTACACAATCCGAGCCAGCAGGCCCTGCTCCCTATTATCTGTTTGCCGATGATGTTGCTGGAGGCTATTTTGCGATTAATGGCGGGGGATTGAATGGCAAAGTAGGTAATGTTTTCTACCTACCACCGGATACACTGGAATGGGAAGATTGCGGTAAAGGTTATGGCGACTTCTTAAATTGGGCATTGACCGGCGATTTACAGTTGTTTTACGAAAACCTGCGTTGGGAAAATTGGCGCGAAGAAATCCATGATTTGAATGGCGACAGCGTTTACACGTTCTTTCCGTTTTTATGGACTGAAGAAGGCAGCGATATAAACCAAGTCAGCCGCAAGCATATTCCTATCGCTGAACATTATGCCTCCACTTTGGATCTGCAAAACACAACTCCATAAAAAGCCCTTTCAGACGGCCTTGTTGTCAGAATCCCAATAAAGCGTCCTTAAAACGTATTCTTCACATCCTGAAGTTTAATTTCTACCTAACCACACCATGATTACCGATACCATAAGCAATGCCAGCCGCTACGCTGCCTTGCATCCCGACTTTGCCGAAGCCTTCCATCTGTTGCAGACCTTAGATTTTGCTAAGCTGCCGGACGGCCAAGTGCCATGCGAGAATCCCAATATCCGTATTTTTATCGGCAGCGAGCCGATGAGGACGCAGAGAGAAGCCCAGCCTGAAGCGCACTTAAAACACATTGATATTCAAACGCCGATTGATGGCAGCGAAACGTATGGCTGGATAGACAGAGGCCGTCTGAAAAACGGTTTAGGCTACAACGAAAAGCGCGATATCGAATTTTTCGACTGCGAGCCGGAAACCTGGTTGACCTTGGAGCCCGGCGAATTTGCGCTATTTTTCCCGAATGATGCGCATGCCCCATTGGTCGGTGTCAGGGCGAACATACGCAAAGTTGTTTTTAAAATCCGTGTTGAAACCGAACGTCTATAATATTTCAGACGGCCTTATCCCCTTATTCAGAACAAAATATGTCTTTTTTCAGCAGGTTGTTCCGCTCTAAACCTAAATTAATGACTTGGCAGGAATTTGTCGAATACTTTGCCCATCGCATCCAAGAAGAATTGCATCTTGAGGCAAAAATCGACTGGGGCGAAACTATTGCTTCCTCGCCTATCATCGTCCATTTTTCCGAAGACGATGAAGCGTCATTCAGCACATATTTGAGCAACCATTACACAAGTTATCTGCAAAATCCTGAGGCCTTGGAGGCTATTGTTGCTGCCAATTTAGCGGTTATCTATAAGATTCAAGACACTGATGCCAGTGTTTCAGCACAACAAATTCTTCCTACGATTAAAAATACGATTTATCTGGAAAACACCAGACTGATTACAAATACGGACGAAGCCGAACCTGCCGATTATCTGGTATATAAACCGATTGCGGGCGATATCATGTTGCTTTATATGGTGGATACGGACGAATCCATGCATACGCTCAATCATGAGCATATGAAAGAGGCCGGTATTGAAGATGAAGACACCTTGTATCGTACCGTTATGGATAATTTGCGCCAACGGATGAATGGACGTGTCCAAATTCATCATGCCGAAGGTTGGTCATTGGCTCAAATCCATTTGGATAACGACTATGATGCTTCCCTGATTTTGCTTTTAGACGAAGTACTTAAAGACGATCCTATGCTGCCTGCCAATCCTGTTTTTGCAGTCCCAGCACGCAACGCCCTGCTCGTTTGCAGCCCGTCCGATGAAGAAGCTTTGCAGGCGATGGCGAATATCGCCCTGCAGGCATTTGAAGAATCTGCCTACGCGATTTCTACCCAACTTTACCAGTACCATAATGGTACAATCAGCATTTTCAGAGCAAATTGATTTAAGGCCGTCTGAAAAACTGACGACCTGCCCTTTACCTAAAACCTTCCCATAAGGAAACCCGAAATGACCAAACATATCGCTATCTTGCGCGGCGACGGCATCGGCCCTGAAATCGTTGCAGAAACCGTCCGTGTACTCGACAAACTTATCGAACAAGGTTTGGATGTCAGCTACGAATACGCACCTTTGGGCGGCGAAGCCTATGACGAATACGGCCATCCTTATCCAGAATTCACACAAAACCTTTGCCGTAAAGCCGATGCAGTCCTGCTTGGTGCAGTCGGTTCTCCTCAATACGACAATCTCGACCGTCCGCTGCGCCCTGAGCGCGGCTTGTTGGCCATCCGTAAAGACTTGAATCTTTTTGCCAATTTACGCCCTGCCATTTTGTATAAAGAGCTGGCCAATGCTTCTACTTTGAAACCGGAAATCGTAGCCGGCCTCGACATCCTTATCGTACGCGAACTCACCGGCGATATTTACTTTGGTGAACCGCGCGGCATCCGTGTTTTGGAAAACGGCGAACGCGAAGGCTACAACACCATGAAATACAGCGAAAGCGAAATCCGCCGTATTGCCCACGTTGCCTTCCAATCCGCCCAAAAACGCAGCAAAAAAGTCTGCTCCGTAGGCAAAGCCAACGTTTTGGAAACTACCGAACTGTGGCGCGAAATCTTTGAAGAAATCGGCAAAGAATACCCTGATGTCGAGCTTTCCCATATGTACGTTGATAACGCAGCCATGCAGTTGGTACGCGCGCCCAAACAATTTGACGTGATTGCCACCGGCAACATCTTCGGCGACATTCTGTCTGATGAAGCCTCCATGCTGACCGGCTCCATCGGTATGCTGCCTTCCGCTTCTTTGGACGAAAACGGCAAAGGCCTGTACGAACCGTCTCACGGCTCTGCTCCTGACATTGCCGGTCAAAACAAAGCCAATCCGCTAGCGACCGTATTGTCTCTTGCCATGTTGCTGCGTTACAGCTTGAACGACGAAGCCCGCGCACAACAAGTTGAAAACGCCGTACAAAAAGTACTGCAACAAGGCTTGCGTACCGGCGACATTTATGAAGAAGGTACTAAGCTGGTTTCCTGCTCCGAAATGGGCGATGCCGTATTGGCCGCTTTGTAAGAGGCCGTCTGAAAAAAAGCGTGGGGCTAATCCCACGCTTTTTTATATGCAAAAACTTTTAACCATAAAAAAGGCGTGTTTTCACACGCCCTTATATCTTTTTCAGACGGCCTTAAGAT
>NZ_JBQCXF010000276.1:0-3857 GCF_051956635.1 Neisseria sp. P0022.S010
TTGTCGGGATAAAGCGCGGTCAGATACAGGGCAACCAGTCCGCCCAGCGACCAGCCGAGAATGTGTGCCGGCGTGTCGATTTGTCCGGCGAAGGCTTCGGCAACGGCGGCAATATCAAACGGTTCGGCAAAAGGCGCATCGCCGTGTCCGGGCAAATCAAGCGCGCGGACGTCCCAATCGGCAGGCAGGCGCGGTATCAAATCGTCGAATACATGGCGGTTCGCCGCCCAACCGTGTATCAGATAAACTTTTTTGGCGGAGTGTGGCATGAATGTTCTTTCTTGGTGGCGCAATTTGAAACGGCTCAATGCGCGACGTTGCGTATTATGCCACGATTCCGTTTCAGACGGCCTTTGCCGAGGCTGCGCAAACGATTTGACGGAATATTTTATCGACGCGGCACAAAGCTGCCCTTTGTGTTTCCGCCATGTCGCGGGCGGAGCGGTGTGCGGCAGTTGTCAGAAAAAGCCGCCCGCATTTGATAGAATGTGGGCCTCGCTGTATTACGAACCGCCCGTCAGCAGCATGATACGCGAGCTGAAACACTTGGCCGACTTGGGCATGAGCCGTCCGTTGGCAGATTTGATGTGCCAAAACGCACCGGACTGGCTGGCGGCGGAACACTTCGATTTCGTCCTGCCCATGCCTTTGAGCAAAGAGCGGCGGCTCAAGCGCGGATTCAACCAAAGCGAGGCGTTGACGGATATTTTGGCAAAACGCTACGGCTGGACGCTGCTGCCGCGACACGCGGTTTTCAGACGGCATGGCGAGCCGCAAAGTACGCTGAAAAGCAACGAACGTCGGCGAAATATCAAGAATGCATTTAAAATCAAAGCCGAATTGCCGAAGGCGTGTAATATTCTGTTAATTGACGATGTCTTTACCACCGGCTCGACTTTGGACGAATTGGCGAAAACGCTGAAAAAATCAGGCGCAGGCCGGATTTGTTGTTGGTCTTTGGCGCGTCCGCCAATGAAAAAATAGCTTAAAGTTTTTGACACCCATGGAACATTTCGGCATTATGCCACTCTATAAGTGATTGATTTATATGTTTACCATAGTTTTGTACCAACCCGAAATCCCGCCCAATACGGGCAATATCATCCGCCTGTGCGCCAATACCGGTGCCGATTTGCACTTGGTCAAGCCGCTTGGTTTCCCTCTGGATTCGTCCAAAATGAAACGCGCGGGTTTGGATTATCACGAGTTTGCCAAACTGACGGTACATGAGAATTTCGAAGACTGCCTCAAGGCACTCGAAGGCCGCCGCATTTTCGCGCTGACCACCAAAGGCTCTACCCGCCCCGACGAAGTTTCCTTCCGCGAAGGCGACGTGTTGCTGTTTGGTCCCGAAACGCGTGGCCTGCCTGCCGAAATTCTCGACAGCCTGCCTGCCGGACAAAAAATCCGCCTGCCGATGATGCCCGGCAGCAGGAGCATGAATCTTTCCAATACCGTCGCCGTTATTCTGTTTGAAGCATGGCGACAAAACGGTTTTGCCGGCGGCGTATAGCAGGCCGTCTGAAACCGCTGCGTTATCAACTCAAGAACGGAACCCGTTTTGACTTTTACCAAAAAAAACCTCCTTTCCTTAGCCGCCGCCACCATCGGCGTCCTTTCCATCAATGCCGCCGTCGCCGACAGCGTGGTCCGAGTCGAAAAACTGCATCCTTCTGCCAACCGCAGTTACAAAGTTGCCGGCAAACGCTACACGCCACTGACCCAAGTTTCCTCTTTCAGCCAAACCGGCAAAGCCTCATGGTACGGCAACCAGTTCCACGGCCGTAAAACTTCCAGCGGCGAGCGTTACAATATGAACGCCCTCTCCGCCGCCCACAAAACCCTCCCTATTCCCAGCTACGCACGCGTGACCAATATGCAAAACGGCAAAAGCGTCATCGTCCGTGTCAACGACCGCGGCCCTTTCCACGGCAACCGCGTCATCGATGTTTCCCGCGCCGCCGCCCAACAATTGGGTTTCATCAACCAAGGCACGGCCAACGTTAAAGTTGAGCAAATCATCCCCGGCCAAACCGCCGCTCAAACCATTGTTTCCCCAAACAACAAAGAATTTTTTGTTGATTTGAAATCCTTCGGTACCCAACGCGAAGCACAGGCTTATCTGAACCAAGCCGCACAAAGCCTGCCGTCAGACAGCAAAGTCATGCTGGAAAAACGCAACTACGAATACGTTGTCAAAATGGGTCCGTTCAGCAGCCAAGAACGTGCCGCCGAAGCAGGCGAACGCGCCCGTCATCTGAACCTGGTGTCCGCTATCTGATTTCGTCCGCGTTAGCGCTGAAGTTTGATACAATACAAGGCCGTCTGAAACCCGATTGCAAGGTTTCAGACGGCCTTTTTTAATCACAGGGGAACACCATGATCAGCAGGCTCACAGGCAAATTGATTGAGAAAAATCCGCCGCAGGTCGTTATCGACGTCAACGGCGTCGGTTATGAGGCCGACGTTTCCATGCAGACTTTCTACAACCTGCCTCCCGTTGGCGAAACCGTCCATCTCTACACCCAGCTTGTCGTCCGCGAAGACGCGCATTTGCTGTTTGGTTTCGCCTCGGCCGAGGAACGCGCCACCTTCCGCCAACTGGTCAAAGTCAGCGGCATCGGTGCCAAAACCGCATTGGGCATTTTGTCGGCCATGAATGCCGACGAGCTGGCGCAAGCCGTCGCCGAAGAAGACGTCAAACGCCTCTCCTCCGCCCCCGGCATCGGCAAGAAAACCGCCGAACGCATGGTGTTGGAACTGCGCGGCAAACTCGTGTCCCATACCGTTTCAGACGGCCTGTTTGCCCCTGATGCCGTTGCCGACGAAAGCCAAGACATCATCAACACCCTGCTTGCCCTCGGCTACAACGAACGCGAAGCCAAAGCCGCCACCAAAGGCATTCCCAAAGGCACGGAAGTTGGCGAAGGCGTGCGCCTGGCCTTGAAAAACCTGCTCAAATAAGGCCGTCTGAAACATGAAAACCACCGTCCTGAGTGTCGCCTTGCTTCTAAGCGCGTGCGTCTATACCGAGACTCCGTACGGGCGCACCGCCATCTTAGACCTGCCCGTCCACGCGCAAACCACCGTCAACAAAACCGTGACCATCAACGCCCCGCCCGGGACGACCGTTATCTATCAAGACAGCGAACCCGTCCACAATTACCCGGCCTATCCCGTTTATCCCCGCCGGGTTTATCGTTATCGATAAACAACGCTGACCGTTTGAAACCATATATTCAGACGGCCTGTTGAGAGACCAGCCATGAAATACATCCTTCCCCTGCTTTTACTCCTGAGTGCCTGCACACCGGATGCCAAGACCGCCACGGATGCCGCATCCGCCCCCAAAACACACAGCTTCGCACACCGCCTGACCGAAGGCGAAAAACTGTTGACCCAAGCCCTCATCAAACAAGACCTCGCCGCCTACTTCAAACACGAAACCGGCGGCGCATTTGCCGAACAAGCCCCCTTATTCTCGGCCCAGCAACTTGCCGAACAGAAAAACATCCCCCAAAACGATGCCATCGGCGTTTACGGCAAAATCATCAAAACCCAAGGCCGCACTGCCTGGCTGCAAACCGACAAGCAAACCCTCAAACTCGATTTGGCCGAACCGCTGCAAGAAGCTCAAGGCGAAGTTACCCTCGTCTGCCAACACGAAAACACCGCCTTCCAAGACTGCCAAACAGAAGAAAACTTCGCCCGACGCTTTACCGAACAAATCTTCTCGGCGGTCGAGTCCGGACGCGTATCCGCCCAAACAGACGCACCGGCCGAAGAAATCATGGCCGGCCGCCTCATCCCGTTTTTGAGTGCCGCCAGCGACTTTACCGGCAACTTCAAAGCCTGCG
>NZ_JBQCXF010000277.1:0-3849 GCF_051956635.1 Neisseria sp. P0022.S010
TCTGAAAGCAGATCTTCAGACGGCCTTATGATTTAGTCTCAAATCGAATATTCAATCAGTTCGTTTTGAGAAAAGACATAAACCTGTTTCGGAATCAGCTTCAATTCTTTGCCTTCGGCGATTTGGTAACGCGCGGCATCGCTGCCAGCCAGCGTGATATGCACGTCTTGTTTGTCGTGTTTGACCAAAATATGTGTCAATGCGCCGACGGCGTGGATTTTTTCAATTTTGGCACGAATCATCGGTGTTTCGTGTTCGGCGGCAAGCTGCCATTCATGCGGGCGGATATAGCCGATGGCGGTTTGCTCCTGCCATTTGTAGTGCGCGTCCAATTTCCACGCGAAGCCGTTGTAGTGCCAGATGCCTTTTTCGATTCTGCCTTCAAAAGCGTCGGTTTCGCCTAAAAACTCGGTAACGAAGGCGTTTTCAGGTTTGCGGTAAATGGCTTCGGCGCTGCCGGTTTGTTCGATTTTGCCGTGGTTCATGACGACGATTTCGTCGGAAACTTCAAGGGCTTCTTCTTGGTCGTGTGTCACCAGAATGCTGGTTACGCCTAGGTTGTGATGGATGTCGCGCAGCCAGGTACGCAATTCTTTACGCACTTTGGCATCCAGCGCGCCGAAGGGTTCGTCCAGGAGTAGGAGTTTGGGTTCGACGGCAAGGGCGCGGGCGAGGGCGATGCGCTGGCGTTGGCCGCCGGAGAGCTGGTGCGGATAGGATTTGGCGAGGTGGGAGAGCTGCACGAGTTTCAGCAACTCTTCGACTTTGGCGCGGATTTGTTCTTTGGATGGGCGTTCGGACTTGGGTAATACGGTCAAACCGAAGGCAACGTTGTCAAACACGTTCATGTGGCGGAAGAGGGCGTAGTGTTGGAACACGAAGCCGACTTTGCGCTCGCGCACATGCTTGGCGGTTACGTCTTGCCCGTCAAAGAGAATTTGGCCGCCGTCGGCGTTTTCCAGTCCGGCGATAATGCGCAGGAGTGTGGTTTTGCCGCAGCCGGATGGGCCGAGCAGGGAAACGAGTTTGCCGGTGGGGACGTTGAGGTTGATGTTTTTCAGCGCGTGGAACGCTCCGAAGTGTTTGTTTAGATTTTGAATAGTAATGCTCATGCTGCGTTCCTTTCGGCGGCGGCGAGTTTTTTATCTTGTAATTTTGTGATGATGTTTTGCACCGCCAGCGTCGCCAGTGCTAAAAGTGCCAATACGCCGGAGAGGGCGAATGCGCCGGTGAAGTTGTATTCGTTGTAGAAGATTTCGACCAAAAGCGGGATGGTGTTGGTTTCGCCGCGTATGTGTCCCGATACCACGCTGACCGCGCCGAACTCGCCCATCGCGCGGGCGTTGGTGAGGATGATGCCGTAGAGCAGCGCCCATTTGATGTTGGGCAGGGTAACGCGCCAAAACATCTGCCAGCCGCTTGCGCCGAGTATCAGCGCGGCCTGTTCTTCGCTGTCGCCCTGCGCCTGCATCAGCGGGATGATTTCGCGCGCGACAAAGGGGAAGGTAACGAATAGCGTCGCCAGAATAATGCCGGGGATGGCGAAGATAATCTGTATGCCTTGCGCTTCCAGCCAGCCGCCCAATGCCGTGTGCGCGCCGAACAATAAGACGAACATCAAACCGGCCACCACGGGCGATACGGAAAACGGCAAATCGAGCAGGGTGGTCAGCAACTGCTTGCCGCGAAAGTCAAAACGGGTCAGCAGCCACGCCATCGCCACGCCCAATACGGCATTGACGGGAACGACAATCAGCGCGGTAATCAGCGTCAATTTGATGGCAGACCATGCCTCGGGATCGGTCAAGGATTGCAGGTACAAATCCCAACCGCCTTTCAGTGCTTCGTAAAATACGGCGATAAGCGGTACGACCAGCATCAGCAGCAGAAAGCCCAAGGCGGTAGCAGTCAGCAATACGCGCAGCCAGCGCGGTTCGCTCAGGTTTGGATTGGTAGAATGGGTTTTCATGTTAGTGAAGTCTCTATTTATTCTTGTATCCGTTTAGGCCGTCTGAAAAAATGTTTGCTTGATGTTTCAGACGGCCTGTTGTTTGTTAAACTTTCGCTCCTACGCGGCGGCTCAAAGTCCATTGCATAATGTTTAAAATCAGCAGGATAACAAACGAAATCATCAGCATAAACAGAGCAACGGCTGATGCACCCTGAGCATCGTATTGCTCCAGTTTGCCGGTAATAATCAAGGGCAGGATTTCAGACACCATCGGAATATTGCCCGCGATAAAAATGACCGAGCCGTATTCGCCGGTAGAGCGGGCAAACATCATGCCTGCGCCGGTCAACAGGGCCGGTGTGATTTCAGGCAAGAGGACGCGGCGGAACGTAGTCCAACGGCTTGCGCCTAAAGTTGCCGCCGCTTCTTCATATTCGCCTGACAATTCTTCCAATACCGGTTGCACGGCGCGGACGATAAAGGGCAGGCTGACGACAATCAGCGCAATCCAAATACCGATGGGCGTAAAGGCGATTTTGATACCCAAAGGCTCGAAAAAACGGCCTATCCAGCCATTGGGCGCATACAGGGTTGCCAATGCAATGCCTGTTACCGCCGTCGGCAGCGCAAACGGCAAATCGACCAATGCGTTTACCAACCCTTTGCCCGGAAATTCATAGCGCACCAATACCCAGGCAACCAACGTACCGAATACGATATTGGTCAACATCGCATAAAACGACATCCGCAAACTCAGCCAGACGGCAGCTAAGACATTGGGTTCGGTAATCGTGTTCCAAAATCCGCTCCAGCCGATTTCCGCCGCTTTGGCCGCCATCATCGCAAACGGCAAAACCACCAAAAGCGACAGGCACAAAACCGTCAAACCCAGGCTGAGTTTGAAACCCGGCAATACAGAAGGCGTTTTGAGTAACAACATAATGGCAATCGTCAGAATTTAATACACGCTTACTTTAACAAGGCCGTCTGAAAACTGGAAAGAATGCTTTGTTTGGTATAAAGACGATTTTGTTATATTGAAAAGATGAAAAGGCCGTCTGAACATCAAATTTCAGACGGCCTTGCTGGTGTGGTAAGGATCAATAGGCAACAGGATCTTGAGATGCAGGCTGGTGTTGCGCCGCATCATAGTTTTCCTGAGCCGAGCGGACGGCTTTTTCCAAACCGTTGATCCGATCGAGATAGCGGGCATAGTTGCGTTCATTGCCATAACGCACTTTTTTGCCTTCTTCCAAATTTTTCTTGGCGGTATCTAAAGCACGCTTGGCCGCGCCGACATCAGCCGGATTGACCGGGGCGACAGTTTCTTCCGCCTGCTCGGTTTTGCTTGGGGAAATCGGTGTTGTCGCTGTTGAAACAGGCGCAGAAGTATATACGGACGGTTTGCCGATATTGCTGGCTTTGCAGTTTTTGCCGCCGGCTTGGGTATAAACTTTGCGGCCGGCAGAATCGGTACATTCAAAAATGGGCGCGGCGGCAACCACGGTTGTCAAAGTGAGCAGTAATGTGCTGATCCAAATTTTGTTCATTTTTTATTTTTCCTTAAAACCATTTCCACCAAACAAACAAAGCCGCAATCATGATGATGTTGGCGAAGAGGATGGGTTTCCACTGTCTGGGTGCACGTCGTAATTCAGTGCTAAAGCGCGTGCGGCGGATATAGAAAAACGGGCTGAGCAGCATGGAGGCGGCACATACCAAAATAATCACGGCGTAATAGATTTTGTGCGTTTCCATATAGATTCTCCGTTTCAGACGGCCTGAAATGCTGACTACAACGCGTTTTTGCGTGAAGCACTGCCTGTTTTCATCTTGCATCGGGTATTGGACACATTTGCCATGGCCTCAATCCTGAGGTCTTTGCAAAAATATGCTAC
>NZ_JBQCXF010000278.1:0-3828 GCF_051956635.1 Neisseria sp. P0022.S010
ATCCTTGCCGCTGCCCTGCCGTGCGCATGGGCGGACATGCCAAAAAAACACCGCGACACCCCGCAATTCGCCGTCGTCGGTTACGGCAAACTCGGCGGTAAAGAACTCGGCTACGCCTCCGACCTCGACCTCGTCTATCTCTACGACGATCCCCATCCCGATGCAGGCGACGTGTACAGCCGTCTTGCCCGCCGCCTGACCAACTGGCTTTCCGCCGCCACCGGCGCAGGCAGCCTCTACGAAACCGACCTGCGCCTGCGGCCCAACGGCGACGCCGGATTCCTCGCCCACAGCATCGCCGCCTTCGAAAAATACCAGCGCAAAAACGCATGGACATGGGAACACCAGTCCCTCACCCGCGCCCGTTTCATCTGCGGCACACCCGAAATTCAGACGGCCTTCGACCGCATCCGCACCGAAATGCTGACTGCTGAACGCGACCAAACCGTTTTAGCAGGCGAAATCATCGAAATGCGCGAAAAAATGTTCCCCACCCATCCGCCTGCCGACAGCAACGTCAAATACGCGCGCGGCGGCGTGGTCGACGTCGAATTTATCGTCCAATATCTGATACTTGCCCATGCCCTCCAGTATCCGCAACTCTTGGACAACTACGGCAACATCGCCCTGTTGAACATCGCCGCCGACTGCGGCCTCATCGACAAAACCCTAGCCGAACAAAGCCGCACCGCCTACCGCTTCTACCGCCAGCAGCAACACAACACCAAACTGCGCGATGCAGAAAAAACCGAAGTAACGGACGAATTGCTGACCCACTATGGCAATGTGCGAAAACTGTGGCAGGAAGTATTCGGGGCAGAAGTAAAGTTCGGATAAGTAGCCATTCATCCGATTAAGGCATACTTTCGGGCATAAAAAACGTTGTTTGGTGAACCTAATAAAAAGGCCGTCTGAAACTTTTCAGACGGCCTTTTATGGTATTTATTCTTCTTCCTCTTCCTCTTCCTGTTCTGCCTCTGCAGGTTTTTCAAGGAAGTTGCCTGCCAACCACAGTAAAGCGCCACTACCCGTAATGCCTGCTTTAATCCATAGGGCGGTATCTTCGACCCATTCGTAAATCCAGGCCAAAACTTTTGGTACCACGTTCATATAATTCAAACCGAATGCCAAATCGATCGCAAATCTTTTCCGCTGTTCTTGAAAGAATGCGAATTTCGGTTTAACTTCGGCATACCGTCTCAACGGTTTAAAATCCTGCGGGATTGGTGTCGAATTTAGAGCTAATCTACGTTAGCCCCAAATATTTTGGAGAATGGCTATTTGTCCAAAACTTTAGCATTGACTAACAAGCGCACCGCTGTACCTTCATAACGCTGGTTCAACCACGCCTGTAAGCGTTCGTGATCTTTGGCAGGCAGAGGCTCCTTAAATTCGAGCGAGACCACGACAATATCGTTACTTATGTCTGCCTGTTTGTTTTGACTGCTTTCAGGCTGCTCCTGTGTAGTGGGTGCCGTTTGCGCTTTCTCCCAAACCAAGCCGCGTCCGACAACGATTTTTTCCGCTTCCGGATATTGGGCTTTTAATTCCTTGAGTACCGCAGCATCGTCAGCACCGGCAGTTTTACCTGCAAGCACGGTATCTATGTAGGCTTGTTGCTCTTTCAACTCATTTTGCTGCTGCGCCGAGTTGTTTCGGCTTGCCAGCAATTCTTCGATTTTAGCATCGTCCCCTCCCGCATAGACCACGTTGACCTTCGGCGCTTTCACACCTGACACTTCAAGGCTCTTCACCAATAAGGCAGAAATTTTCTCAGCATTGCCCGTTCCGTTGACAATCAGACCGACCATATTTTCTCTGTGGTTCAAAATCTTACGCAGCACGAAAAAACCTTCCTGTTGCTGTGCGGTGGCAATGGCGGAATTGGCTTTGGTGTTGAAGATCTCCTGACGCACCAGTCCTGATGCCATATAGCCGCTCGGAATCATCACAGCCAGTACGACGGCGGTAATAATGATACTTTGCAACCGGCGTTTGGATTCCGTTACCAACCCCCTGCGCGGCAGCTTGAGCAGCTTGGAAAACAACAAGGTCGAAAAAGCGATGAACACGCAGTTGATGGCAAACAGATAAAAAGCGCCGAAAAAATATTGCCAGTTGCCATGAGCCAGTCCGTAGCCCGCGGTACACAGTGGCGGCATCAATGCGGTCGCAATCGCCACACCCGGTATGGCATTGCCTCCTTCTTTTCGGGTCTGCGCCACAATGCCCGCACTACCGCCGAAGAAGGCAATCAACACATCCCAAAGAGTCGGCTGAGTACGCGCCAAAAGCTCACTTTGCGCCTCTTTAAGCGGGGTTAACAGGAAATACAACGTAGCGGTAATCAAGCTGATGACGACAAATATAATAATATTGCGTGCCGCTTGGCGGATCAGCGTAGTATCGCCGACCGCCAAACCATAACCCATACCGACTATCGGCCCCATCAACGGCGAAATCAACATTGCGCCGATCACTACCGCCGTGCTGTTGACATTCAGACCGATACTCGCCACAGCAATGGCAAATATCAATACCCACATATTGGTTCCGGACACCCGAGTATTGGCACGAATGACGGAATCGATTTTGTCAGGATGAGCTTGGTCATGTGCAAGATTGAACACATCTTGCAATTTGGTCATGGCAACGTTGTCTGCTACTTCCTGTTTTTTACTATTTTCTTGTTCTAGTTCTTGCATGTTCTTACCTTTATGCCGAGGATAAATAAAGTACTGCCCAAGCTTTTCATCATTATTCCTTATAAAATCAAATGGGTGCATCAAAGCCAATCAACAGGTGCAATGATGCTGAGTGAATGTAAATATGTCAAAAGATGACATTATAGTAGGTTTTATGTAAGGAAGATTTTTTGTTTACGTAGTACTGATTTAGCTTAAGCATGATCTGCAAAAACTGTTCTCATTTTCTGTCGATATTGTGATACAGCAAAACAAGTTCTAAAATATGCTGCTTATTTAGATATTAAAAACAAGGAGAAACTGATGTCTAAGGTTGCGGTACTCGGTGGCGGTCTTTCGGGTCGTCTGATGGCGTTCCAACTGGCAGAGCAGGGCATTTCGGTCGAGTTGTTTGAGAAAGGCGAACGCGACGGCGCGCAAGCCGCCGCTTATGTTGCTGCGGCCATGTTGGCGCCGTCTGCAGAAGCGGTGGAGGCAACGCCCGAAGTCATTCGTTTGGGCAAACAAAGCATTGCGCTTTGGCGCGCGATTGTCGGCCGTCTGAATACGCCGGTGATGATGCAGGAAAACGGCAGCCTGATTGTTTGGCACACGCAGGACAAGCCGCTTTCTGCCGAGTTTGCACGTCATTTGAAGCGCGGCGGCGTGGCGGAACATGAAACCATACGTTGGAACGCGGATGAAATCGCGGCAAACGAGCCGCAACTGGCCGGGAGGTTTTCAGACGGCCTGTATCTGCCGACGGAAGGGCAGTTGGACGGACGTCAAGTATTGAATGCGCTTGCCGATGCTTTGGAATCAATGAATGTGGCGTGCCATTGGTCGTGCGAACGCGAAGTCGAAGATTTGGCGGCGCAATACGATTGGGTCATCGACTGCCGCGGTTATGGTGCAAAGAGCGCGTGGAACAGGCCGTCTGAAAGCGTTTTGCGCGGCATACGCGGCGAAGTGGCACGCGTTTACGCACCCGAAATCGAGTTGTCCCGCCCCGTGCGTCTGCTGCATCCGCGCTATCCTTTGTATATCGCGCCGAAGGAAAACCATATTTTTGTGATTGGTGCGACCCAAATCGAAAGCGAAAGCCAAGCGCCGGCCAGCGTGCGTTCCGGTTTGGAACTTTTGT
>NZ_JBQCXF010000279.1:0-3827 GCF_051956635.1 Neisseria sp. P0022.S010
CAGATACATGGCTGGCTCTTTAGATATTTTTATTATATGTCAAAAGCGTAGTACTTGGAGAGGGGCCGTTTGACTTTATGTGGGGTTGGGTTTCATAATATCTGAAACATTTGAATTAATCCAGTTTGATAGACTGTTGCCATTATAACGAACTTATGAAACCCTTGAAACGCCACCCTGCATTAATAGAACTTTCCCGTGAGCATCATGGCTCGCTGTCGTTGTGCGTCCGTCTCCTGCGTACGCCGGAGCAAAGCCATCAAGCGGAGCTGGATCCTCATTTTGCGGAGCTTGAGCCACATTTTTTGGAAGAGGAAACTATGTTTGCGCCGTATTGGGATAAGGTTGATCCGGCGTTGAGGCAGCGTTTTGAAGGTGATCATGCCAAGCTGCGTGCGATGATGGCTCATCCTGAATATATGAATGAATCATGGAATAAGGATTTTGCGGTGACTTTGCGCGATCATGCGCGTTTTGAGGAACGCGAGCTTTTTCCTGCGATTGAACCTTTTTTGCCTTTGCCTGAGAATGTGTAATAGGGAAGGGAATCAATGGCCGTCTGAAAAGTTTCAGACGGCCTCTGTTGCTGTTTTATAATGATATAAAAATTGAAGGAACCACTATGAACGATTTGTTCAAACATCCTGTATGGGCAATGGCCTTCCGCCCGTTTTATTCGTTGGCGGCTTTGTATGGCGCATTGTCTATATTGCTTTGGGGCTTCGGCTATCAGGGCACGCCTGAGTTGCCGGGTTTTTATTGGCATGCCCATGAAATGATTTGGGGCTACGCCGGATTGGTTGTCATTGCATTCTTGCTGACGGCCGTGGCAACTTGGACTAGCCAGCCGCCCACGCGCGGTAAGGCTTTGGCAGGTTTGACCGCATTTTGGCTGCTTGCGCGTTTGTGTGTGTTTATTCCCGGCTGGGGTGCGGCGGCAAGCGGCATATTCGGCACGATCTTTTTCTGGTATGGCGCGGTGTGCATGGCTTTGCCGGTAATCCGTTCTCAAAACAAGCGCAACTATGTTGCCGTATTTGCTATTTTTGTTTTGGGCGGCACCCATTTCGCGTTCCATATGAAAATGCAGCCGTTTGATGCCATCGCGCTGATGACCGGTCTGCAATCCGGTTTGATTATGGTGGCCGGTTTTATCGGTTTGATCGGTATGCGGATTATCTCGTTCTTTACGTCCAAACGTTTGAACGTGCCGCAAATTCCCAGCCCTCAATGGGTAGCACACGCATCGCTTTGGCTGCCTATGCTGACTGCCATGATGATGGCTCATAACATATTGCCGGGATTGGCTGCTTTGTTCTCTATTGCTGCAGGTGTGATTTTTACCGTGCAGGTGTATCGCTGGTGGTATAAAGCCGTACTGAAAGAGCCTATGCTTTGGATTTTGTTTGCCGGCTATCTGTTTACAGGCTTGGGCTTGATTGCTGTCGGTCTTTCTTATTGGATTTCAAGTTTCCTGAATTTGGGCGTACACCTTATCGGTGTTGGCGGTATCGGCGTGCTGACTTTGGGCATGATGGCACGAACTGCGCTTGGCCATACCGGCAACTCTATTTATCCGCCGCCTAAAGTGGTTCCTGTCGCCTTTTGGCTGATGATAGCCGCAACGGTTGTCCGTGTTTTGGCTACCTTTGTGAGCGGTACGGCATACACGCACAGTATCCGTTGCTCCGCCGCTTTGTTTGCCGTATCTCTGCTGTTGTACGCATGGAAATATATTCCTTGGCTGATCCGTCCGCGTTCGGATGGTCGTCCGGGTTAACGGTTTGGCAAAATGAAAAGGCCGTCTGAAAAGTTTCAGACGGCCTTTATTTATTGATAACAAAAAAGCCTTTCAAAGTATGAAAGGCTTTTATTGAAACTATGGCCTCGCCAACAGGAATCGAACCTGTATTTTACGCTTAGGAGGCATACGTTCTATCCGTTGAACTATGGCGAGGCGTTAAAGGAGGGGATTTTAAACCTTTCCGGCAAAAAAAGACAATAAGCCGGCGGCAATTAAGGGGCCGACCGGAATGCCGCCAAGAAAAGCAACACCGATGACGGTGCCGATTAATAATCCGGTTACCAAAACAGGCTGTTCGCTCATCAATGGAACGCCGCGTCCGGCAAGCCAAGCGACGAAGATGCCGATTAGGACGGCGGCAATCATTTTGAAATTGAGAAATTCAGACAGCGGCGGAATCTGTATTTTGCCTGAAACCAGCGGACTCAATACGCCGATGGTCAGTATAATGATGCCCACTTGCAAGCCGTGTTTTTCTACAAAGGGAATGTATTGCGACAAAGCGGTTTGCTGCATCAGCAATAAGACGGCCGCCGAAATCGTAATTGAGTTGTTGTTGCTGACAACGCCTAAAAAAATCAGCGTAACCAGAAACAAAGGGACAAAGCTGAAATTCATCGGATTAAGATACTCGGGCCAAGGATTCTTTTGCCAGTTGGATCATGGCATCTTTGACTTCGCTGTCAGGCAACACGTCCAATGAAGCGATGGCTTTGTCGACAGCTTTTTTCGCCTCGGAAATCGAATACGGCAAAGCGTCGGAGTTGACGACAAAGTCGTGGATTTTTTCAAAATAGCTGCGGTCGGCATTTTCCAAAGCGTGGCGCACATCGTTTGCGGCCTGCTCGGAGCCGTTTCTCATCAAGTAAATCAATGGCAGGGTAGGTTTGCCTTCTGCCAAATCGTCGCCGACGTTTTTGCCGATTTCTTCGGTTTCGCCAGAGTAGTCCAATACATCGTCAATGATTTGGAAAGCCGTACCGACGTACATGCCGTAGTCTTTCAAGGCTTGCTCGTGTTCGGGGGAAGCCTTGCCCAAAATTGCGCCGACTTGCGCGGCAGCTTCAAACAGTTTTGCTGTTTTGTATTGGATAACTTGGACGTATTGCTCTTCGGTAATATCCGTATTGCCGATGTTCATCAGCTGCATGACTTCGCCTTCGGCGATGATGTTGGTCGCATCTGCCATCACTTCTAAGATACGCATACTGCCTGAGCCAACCATCAGTTGGAAAGCGCGTGTATATAGGAAGTCGCCGACCAAAACAGCCGCCGCGTTGCCGAAGAGGTTGTTTGCTGTTTTACGGCCGCGGCGCAAATCGCTTTCATCGACGACATCGTCGTGCAGGAGGGTAGAGGTATGGATGAATTCCACCATTGCTGCCAGCGAGTACAGTTTTTCATCGTCATGCCCGACTGCTTTGCCTGCCAAAATGGTAATAATCGGACGCAGGCGCTTACCGCCCGCGCTGATGATGTATGTGCCGATTTGCGAAATCAGTGCAACATCGGATTGAACAGCTTGGTTGATGACCGCATTAACTTTGGCAAGGTCATCGGGCAGGTGGCGTTGGAAGTAAGGCAGGTTTTCGAGCATAAAACATTCTCTGTTGATAAAAAGGAGCGGGGCTCCAATGAATCTGTTTAAACCCGTACATTCGGTCGGGGTAATAACGTTGCATTAAAGATATCAGCAATCCAGCGCGTGATTATATCAGTTAAAAAGCATGCAACATATCTTTCAGACGGCCTTTTCACTTGTAAATAAAATAAATTTTGACAAAACAGGCAAATAGAAATAGAATAGCTCGTTTCGCACATGGTGTGCGGAAAGTTAACCTAATTCTCATGGAGTTGAGTATGTACGCGGTCGTAAAAACCGGCGGTAAACAATATAAAGTTTCCGTTGGCGAAAAATTGAAAGTAGAACAGATACCAGCCGAACTCGACAGCCAAATCGAACTGACTGAAGTTTTGATGATTGCTGACGGCGAATCTGTAAAAGTAGGCGCACCTTTTATCG
>NZ_JBQCXF010000280.1:0-3808 GCF_051956635.1 Neisseria sp. P0022.S010
GATTTGGCTGTATTCGACAAAGCTGCATTTGCACAATTGGTTGAAAAAGCTAAAGCTGCTTTGGCTGCTTAATTCGATAAGATTATTTAAAAAGGAAGCTTATGCTTCCTTTTTTCTTTTCTTAAAGAAATCCTATGTAGTTGATTTTCTTTCTTTAAACTCTATTTTTTTATACTAATTTGCGATAAAATAGGCCTCTCTTATCAAACGGATTGGCCGCAGTAAGACAAAAGGCCGTCTGAACGGGTTTGAAATCAAATCCAACAGACGGCTTTGTTGTTTTAGACGGCCTGCCATCAACAAACAGACGATAAACCACTATGGAAAATGTAAACCGTATCGTTGCAGAAGGTATTGCCGCTATTGAAGCCGCGCAAGACTTCAATGCCTTAGAACAAATTAAAGCACGCTATCTTGGTAAAACCGGCGAATTGACCGGACTTTTGAAAACTTTGGGTCAAATGTCTCCTGAAGAGCGTAAAACCATAGGTGCGCACATCAACGAATGCAAAAATCAGTTTCGGACGGCCTTTAATGCCAAACGCGATACCCTAAATGAAGCCAAGCTGCAAGCTCAATTGGCTGCAGAAGCATTGGATATTACTTTGCCGGGCCGTGCGCAAGAACATGGCGGTTTGCATCCAGTTACTTTAACTTTGCAACGTGTGGTCGAGCTGTTTCACGGTATGGGTTTTGAAGTAGCGGACGGCCCTGAAATCGAAGACGATTTCCATAATTTCCAAGCCTTGAATATTCCTGCAAATCACCCTGCACGTGCGATGCAAGATACCTTCTACGTTGAAAACGGCGACGTTTTGCGCACACACACTTCGCCTATTCAAATCCGCTATATGCTCGACAAAAAAGAGCCGCCTATCCGCATTATTGCCCCCGGCCGCGTTTACCGTGTAGACAGTGATGCCACTCACTCGCCTATGTTCCATCAGGCTGAAGGTTTGTGGGTAGAAGAGGGTGTGACTTTTGCCGACTTGAAAGCTGTGTTTACTGATTTTATCCGTCGCTTCTTTGAACGCGATGACCTGCAAGTGCGTTTCCGTCCGTCTTTCTTCCCGTTTACTGAGCCTTCAGCCGAAATCGACATCATGGGTGAAAATGGCAAATGGTTGGAAGTAGGCGGTTGCGGTATGGTACATCCTAACGTGTTGAAAAACGTCAATATTGACCCTGAAAAATATACCGGTTTCGCCTTTGGTATCGGTCTTGACCGCTTCGCTATGCTGCGTTACAACGTGAACGACTTGCGCCTGTTCTTTGATAACGATTTGAATTTCTTGAAGCAGTTTAAATAAATTTCAGATGGTCTTTTGATAGGCCGTCTGAAAAGTGAATAGATATTACTGATTTCGTCTGATAAAAATTTGTTTCAGACGGCCTGATAGTAGAGAAAATAATATGCAATTTCCTTATTCATGGCTGAGAACCCAAGCCAATCCTGATCTTTCTGCCGATAAACTGGAACATCTTTTGACCATGGCCGGTTTGGAAGTGGAAGAAATCGATACTGCTGCCCCTGCTTTCAGTGGTGTGGTTGTTGCCGAAGTGAAATCCGTTGAGAAACATCCTGATGCAGACCGTTTGAACGTTACCCAAGTTGATGCCGGTACGGGTGAGTTGGTTCAGATTGTTTGTGGTGCGCCGAATGTCAAGCTTGGTATTAAAGTGCCGTGTTCTTTGCCGGGTGCCGTTTTGCCGGGCAATTTCAAAATTAAGCCGACTAAAATGCGCGGCGTACCATCAAACGGTATGCTGTGTTCGACCAATGAACTGGGTTTGCCTGATGATGGTGTAGATGGTCTGCACATTTTGCCTGAAGATGCGCCTGTCGGTACTAATATCCGCGAATACTTGGATTTGGACGATACGCTGTTTACGTTGAAAATTACGCCTAACCGCGCTGATTGCTTGAGTGTTAAGGGTATCGCGCGTGAGGTTTCTGCGTTGACTCAATGTGCGTTTACGCCTGTTGAAATTCAGACGGCCTCTATCGGCAGTGAGAAAAAACAGGCTGTCCGTATTGATGCACCAGCCGACTGCGGCCGTTTTATCAGCCGCGTTATTGAAAATGTTAATGCGAAAGCGGCTACTCCCGATTGGATGAAACAACGTTTGGAGCGCAGCGGTATCCGCAGCATTTCCGCATTAGTGGACATCGGCAACTATGTGATGCTGGAAATCGGTCAGCCTATGCATGTTTTCGATGCTGACAAGCTGTCAGGCAGTTTGATTGTCCGCCGTGCTCAAAATGGCGAGACTTTGGCGTGTCTGAACGAGAAGACGGTTACTTTGGCTGACAATACACTGGTGGTCGCTGATGAAAAAGGTGCGTTGAGCTTGGCCGGCTTGATGGGCGGCGAGGCAAGCTCGGTTTCAGACGACACGCAAAATATTGTGTTGGAAGCAGCTTGGTTTGCTCCGGAGATTATTGCCGGTAAATCCCGTCAATACGGTTTTGGTTCGGATTCTTCTTTCCGTTTTGAACGCGGTGTGGACTACTGCTTGCAAGCTGATGCTATTGAGCGTGCTACCGAATTGGTGTTACAGATTTGCGGTGGTGCAGCCGGTGAAATGGTTGAGGCACAAGGCAAATTGCCTGAGGCAAAACAGGTTGAATTGCGTTTAGGCCGTCTGAAAATGGTATTGGGTGTTGAAATCCCTGCCGAGCAAGTCGAAATTATCTTGCAACACTTGGGTTTGCAGCCTGAGAAAACCGCAGAAGGCTTCCGTGTTACTTCTCCTAGCTTCCGTTTCGATATCGAGATCGAAGCTGATTTGATTGAAGAAATCGGCCGTGTTTACGGTTATGAAAATATTCCTGACGACTATACTTCAGGCCGTCTGAAAATGTTGGCTTTGCCTGAAACCAAACGCCCACGTTTTGCGGTTTATAACGAAATGGCGGCACGCGGTTACCGCGAAGTGGTCAGCTATGCGTTTGTGGATGAGCAATGGGAGCAAGATTTTGCTGCGAATACCAATCCTATCCGCCTGCAAAATCCGTTGGCAGTGCAGTATGCCGTCATGCGTTCTACGCTTATCGGCGGTTTGGTGGAAGTTTTGCAAAACAATTTGAATCGTAAGCAAAACCGTGTACGCGTGTTTGAAATTGCCCGTGTGTTCAGCAAAGATTCGGCTGCTCAATTTGTTCAAAACGAACGTATCGGCGGTTTGTGGTATGGCTCCGTGCTGCCTGAGCAATGGGGTGAGAAAACACGCAACGTGGATTTCTACGATATAAAAGGCGATGTTGAGAGTCTCTTGAAAAACAAGGAAGTAACATTTGTTAAAACCGAACATCCGGCATTGCATCCTGGACGTGCCGCCAGTATTGTTTCAGACGGCCGAGTAGTTGGTTTTGTTGGCGAATTGCATCCGAAATGGCTGCAAAAATATGATTTGCCACAAGCGCCGCTGGTGTTTGAAATCAATATGGATGCGGTATTGGGTCGTGAGAAAACCCGTTATCAGTCCGTATCCAAATTCCAACCTGCACGCCGAGATTTGGCATTTGTAATGCCTGAGGCTGTAACGCATGATGATTTGTTAAATGCCCTGAAAGCGGCGGCGAACAAGCTGGTTCAAGAAATCAGCGTGTTTGACGTTTACCGCGGTACGGGCGTGCCTGAAGGCATGAAGAGCGTTGCCGTCAAAATCATTTTGCAAGATATGGAAAACACGCTGACAGATGAAGTCATCGAGCCTTTGGTTGCGAAAATGATTAAAGCGGCAGCCGAAAAAGATGCACAGCTTCGCGCTTAACATAAGACAAAAGTTGTTGCCAAAAATTGCC
>NZ_JBQCXF010000281.1:0-3769 GCF_051956635.1 Neisseria sp. P0022.S010
AAATTAAAGTAACCCATCGCTTCAATCAGATAACCTGCCGAAGCATTGATAAATGTACGCGGTACAGCGGAAAGGCTGGTGAAGAGGGCTAATTGAGTGGCCGTAAATACTGGATTGGTTTCACGAGCCATATAGGCAACAAATGCTGCTGTACCTAAACCAACACCAGCTGCTTCTGCACCAATCACGGCCGCAAGCATCATTTGCTCTGTCAGTGTGATGGTTTCAAACTTGCCAAAATTTGCCAGCCAAGCAAAGCCTAGAATAGTAACCCATTGCGCCACGCCGAAAATCCACAAAGCTCTATTGATGCCGAGCTTTATCATCCAAATACCGCCTACAATACCGGCAATGACAGCAGGCCATAAACCGGCATTTTTGGCAATGAGGCCGATGTCGGTTTTGCTGAAGCCCATGTCCAGATAAAACGGCGTTGCCAGAGACGTTGCCATACTGTCGCCCAGTTTGTAGAGAAAGATAAACAGCAATACCAATATGGCCTGTTTGATTCCTTTGCGTGAGAAGAACTCACTGAAAGGGTCAGAGACTGTTTGGGCAAATGTACGAGGCACAGTTGGGGGAATATCAGGCTCTTTGGCTAAAAACAGGGTCATCAGCAGACCGGGCAGCATAAACAGTGCAGTAATGATGAATACGTTGTGCCAAGGCATTAAGTCGGCCAGAATCAAGCTGAGCGAGCCGGGTACCAAAGCGGCGATACGGTAGGCATTGACGTGGATAGAATTGCCCAAGCCTAATTCTTCATCTGACAAAATTTCGCGTCGAAATGCATCCAATACAATATCTTGGCTGGCAGAGAAAAAGGCGACCACCAACGATAAGCCCATAATTACATATAAATGCTGAGCAGGATTTAGGAAGGCGTAAATGAGCAAGGTCAGCAGCAAACCAATTTGCGTAACCAGCATCCAACCGCGTCGCCGTCCTAAAAAAGGTAATCTGACCAAATCAATGACGGGAGACCAGATAAATTTCCAAGTGAAAGGCAGCCCGATAAGTGCCATCAGGCCGATGGTTTTCAAATCGACATGTTCGCTGCGCAACCATGCCGGAATCAGGTTGATCAGAAAATAAAGCGGCAGCCCCGAAGTGAAGCCTGTAAAGATACAAATCAGCATACTGCGCGAGAAAATTCGCTGCATAGTGCTGGGTTGGGGTGCGGTTGTCATAGTGGAATCAATAAAAAAGAAAAGGGATATTGTAGCAAAGATGGGGAATATGGCGAATGAGCTTCTGCTATCTTTATTGAATAAAGGCCGTCTGAAACTTTGACAAATTAAGTTTCAGACGGCCTTTTGTTGGAACAACTGGTTTGGCGGGCAACGGAGACTTCAGGACGGAAGAAGGGTTGCTTGGGTGTATTTATAAAATTGAAGTTAAGAAAGTTTCAGACGACCCCTAGAGATCGTTTGAACGATGAGAAATATCAGTGGTAATTTGTGCCGTCAGTGTAGCCGTTTCCTGATTTGTCCACAGCAAAAGCAGAAATCGGACCGACCGTTACTGTCCCTTTAGGCTGAGTTTCTTGGTAATACTCATATGCTGCAACACCCATACCAGTTGCAGCACCAACAGCAGCACCAATTGTGCCACCGACCATAATAGCTGGTCCGGCAGGAATACTGCCAAAAGCTATACCGACACCCAGACCAATACCTGCACCAATTGATCCTCCTATTTATGCACCATTTGCTCCTCCTTGAAGGATTCTCTCTCCTAAGCCTTCTCCATAAATTAGTTCCAGATCCTCAATGGATAGTTCAATCATGTTATTTTTCCTTTTCAAAAAAATTAGATGTAGAATATTGAGTCAATACACCCAATATGGAAAAAATAATAAAAGCATGAATATAAATCATAAAATCAACATTATCTCCTTGGTAGCTTTCATAAATAAAAACGATTGGTATTGATATACAAATTAAAATGTACAGGTACTTTGAAATTACCAGTAACTTATACACAAATTTTGATTTCATAGCCTAGTCTTTCATTTGAATAAAATCTACCCTAATCAACTTTCCAACCAACTTCCTAACTTCTTCATGCTTTCCCTGATTGAAGTTAACCAGTAGATTTTTCAACAATATGTATATTATGTTAAATAATAAATGGTAATTGTCACATTCAAATATTAAGGATAACCTACTTTGAAACTATATCGCTTTGATGCGTAATTCTATAAAAAACATTGAATTTTCATGTTTTCTATTTATCCAGTATTTTGGAGTTGATAAGTGAGAGCAAAAAACTTTGGAAATCTACGATTCTCCTTCCAACACCTCATCATTTCTCTAGAGAATTTAGGCAAAGGCGATATTGATAACTCATTTCATTAAATGGAACCAAATGAGAATCATTTATTTATAAAATCCTTTTAAATTAATGGGTTACAATAAAAATTGATAAAATAAAATTGACTATTCTCAATAAAATGAGTAAAATTCATCCGCAAATACAAATTTTGTATTGTGATACATCTATTAACCGCATTAAGAAAAGGAGTTAGTTATGCTAAGTAAGTCAATTACAGCAAAATTAAACGAACAAATTAATCTCGAGTTGTATTCATCAAATGTCTATTTGCAAATGAGTGCATGGTGCCATAAACATGGTTATGAAGGCGCTGCAGCATTTTTACTTCGTCATGCCGATGAAGAATTGGAACATATGCAAAAGTTGTTTACTTATGTGAGCGAAACCAGTGGAATGCCTTTGTTAGGTAAAATTGACGCCCCTAAACACGATTACGCTTCATTAAAAGAAGTTTTTGAAACAACACTTGAACACGAAAAACTAGTGACATCTAAAATTAATGAGTTAGTTGAGAGTACTTTTGCAGAAAAGGATTACTCTACTTTTAACTTCTTACAATGGTATGTAGCTGAACAGCATGAAGAAGAAAAATTATTTAACAGTATTGTTGATAAATTCAAACTTCTTGGTGAAAGTGGTACAGCGCTCTACTACATTGATCGTGAATTAAAAACTTTATAAGAATAGGAGAAATAAAATGTTATCAAATAGCGTGATTAAACTATTAAATGATCAAATGAATTTAGAGTTTTATTCTTCTAACTTATATTTACAAATGAGCGCCTGGTGCGAACAACAAGGTTTCGAAGGAGCTGCAAAATTTTTATCAGAGCATGCGGCTGAGGAAATGCAGCATATGCGTAAACTCTTCACTTATTTAAATGAGACCGGCGCATTGGCTATCATCACACAAATTGATGAACCACCTCATCAATTTTCATCATTGAAACAAGTACTTGAATTAACTTATGAACATGAAAAGTTAATTACCTCTAAAATCAATGAATTAGTTGGTAGAACTTTTGAAGAGAAAGACTACTCTGCCTTTAACTTCTTACAATGGTATGTGGCTGAACAACATGAAGAAGAAAAATTATTCAGTGGAATTTTGGATAAATTAAATCTTCTTGGTGAAGATGGTAAAGGTTTGTTCTTAGTTGATAAAGATTTAGGCGCATTAACAACAAACAACTAATCAAGTCTGATGAAAAAGGCTAAGTCATTATCGATTTAGCCTTTTTTTATATCAAAATCTAGCTACTTTTGTCTAAAAGTGCGGTGCTTTAACGGTTCATTCTTACCGCCGATTAGGTTTTGAAATGCCCGTAAGACAGGCAGATATGCTTGTCTTACGGGCATTTTATTTTCAGACGGCCTTCGATCTTGCGTTGCAGTTGCGGTAGAAGGCGATCAGACCGTTGGTGGAGCTGTC
>NZ_JBQCXF010000282.1:0-3759 GCF_051956635.1 Neisseria sp. P0022.S010
GGGTTATTGTTTTTATTCGGAGTCGGGTAAGGTTTTTTTAGTTTTTAGATAATTGTTGTTATAAGGCCGTCTGAAACTTTGTCTCCGCCGTTTCAGACGGCCTTTCACGTTAACGCGCCAAAGGTTCGGTGCGTTCAATCAGCCATGCTTTGGCCGCGCCTTCTGTCAAAGGCTCAAGACGGCGGCGCACTTCGGCGTGATATTGGTTCAGCCATTCTATTTCGCTGCCGGTCATCAGTTTGGTATCGATCAGGCGCGTATCGATTGGGCAGAGGGTAACGGTTTCAAAATACAGAAATTTGCCGAACTCGGTTTCCTCTGGGTTTTCAACCGGACGGTTGATTACCAGGCTTTCGATACGGATACCCCATTTGCCCGGACGGTAAAGACCCGGCTCGTTGGAAGTCAGCATGCCTGACTTCATCGCGTGATGCGGTTGCGGCACGGCGGCAACGGCAATGCTTTGCGGGCCTTCATGCACATTGAGGAAATAGCCCACGCCATGACCTGTACCGTGACCGTAATCGCATTGCGCCTGCCAGAGCGATTTGCGGCAGATGGCATCAATCATCGGGCCTTTGATGTTTTCAGGGAAAATGGTTTCCGCCAGAGAAATATGCGCTTTCAACACCAAAGTGTAATCGCGCTTCATGGCCGCACTCGGATTGCCGACAGGCACCACGCGCGTGATGTCGGTCGTACCGCCCCAGTATTGGCCGCCGGAGTCAATCAGCAGCATACCGTCGCCTTTGATTTTGCTGTTGTTTTCCGGTGTCGCGCTGTAATGAGGCAATGCGGCATTGGCATTGTAGCCGGCGATGGTGTCGAAACTTGGCGAAATAAAGCCGGGACGTTGGCTGCGGTGTTTATAGAGCATGCCGTCGATGTCCAGTTCGCTCAATTCGCCGCCGTCTGCCAAGATTTGTTCAAACTCGGCAAAAAAGCCGCACAATGCCGCGCCGTCTTCTGCCATGGTATTGCGGATATGGGCGATGTCGGCATCGGATTTGACTGATTTGAAGAATGTGCTTGGGTGGATGGCTTCAATCAAACGGACGTCTTCAGGCAGGCGGCGCAAAGTGCCGACCGCGGTTTTGTTCGGATCAATCAACAATGCGCCCTTAACGCCTGCCAAATAGTCCGCCGCCTGCGCATAAGGCAACACTTCAAAACCTGCCACTTTCAAAGCTTCGGCAGATTCGGCTTTCAGACGGCCTGCATCGGTAAACAATACGGCTTTGTCTTGGCTGATAAACAGATGGGACAAGAACACGGGGTTGAACGGCACATCATCGCCGCGCAGATTGGTAATCCAAGCGATGTCGTCCAAAGAAGAAACCAAATGTGCATCTGCGCCCTGCTCTTTCATGGCCGCACGGATACGGGCCAGTTTTTCGGCCGCAGTTTCGGAAACATAGTCGGGATGGTGAACATAGATTTCCGGAGTCGGCAATGCAGGACGGTCGTCCCACACTTCGTCCAACAAGGTTTCAGGATATTCGAGGCGGATGTTTTTGGCGGCAAGTGCCTGTTTCAAACCGCGCTCGCCGCTGAGTGCGAACATATCGGCAGGCGCGCCGACCACTGCGCCCTCAGGCAGATTGTGTGCCAACCACTCGGTATAAGGCGCATCAACGCCCATTTTTTGCAGCTCGATGCCGTTTGGCGCAAGCTGTTGGCCTGCCTGTTCCCAATAGCGGCTGTCTGTCCACACGCCTGCTTTATCGGCGGTCACCACCAAAGTGCCGGCAGAACCGGTAAAGCCGGAAAAATCGCGGCGTACCTGCCAATGCTCGGGCAGGTATTCGGAAAGGTGCGGATCGGCGGAAGGAATGACAAACGCGTCCACGCCATGTTTTTTCATGGCTTCGCGTAAAGCGGACAAACGTTGTTGTACAGATTTCATGTGTTATATCTCCTATTGTTTCAGACGGCCTCTGTCATCAAGGCCGTCTGAAAACTTGTGCTGTCTATAATCAATCTATTTTTTCGGTGCGAACGACCAGCTCTTGACCGTGTAGTTCCGCAAAGGGTCTTTGTCGGAATAGCCGATAATATCAGGTTTAACCATACGCACTTCAACCTGATGATACAGCGGAATCAGTGCAGCGTCTTCTTGAAGCTGCTTCTCCGCATCGGCATAGAGCTTGCTGCGTGCTTCCTTGCTGACACCATCTTTCAGCGTATTGTTCATAAATGTGTCAAACGCCGCGCTTTTGTAGCGGAATGCATTGTTTGAGTTGTTAGATTTCAAGATATTGAGCATACCCGCCGGATCGTTGAAATCGGAACACCAGCCGCTGAACGAAACCTTGAAATTGCCTTGCGCGCGCGTATCCAAATAAGTTTTCCATTCCTCGTTGGACAAAGTCGGACGGATAAACGGAATGGCGGCTTTCCACACCGACTGCACGGCAGTAATTTGTTTTTTGGACGCTTCGCTGGTGCTGTACAAAATATCGAACTCAAGCGGATGGTCATCGTTGTAGCCTGCTTCGTTCAACAGTTTACGCGCGGTTTCGATGCGTTTTTCAGGCGTCCACTCTTTCCACTCCGGATAAACAGGAATCACGCTCTGCATTTGCGGCGGCGTCAATTGGAACGCAGGCGTATCTCCACGGCCGCCCACTTTGACGACGATGTCGCGGCGCGTCAGCATATTGAGTGCCTTGCGGACGCGCGGATCATTAAACGGCGCTGCTTCGTGGTTCGGCTCCAAATACCAACTACATAAAGAAGTTGTACGTTTCACTTGTCCCGGAAACTCAATATCCGCCACTTTGACCTGATCACTGGGAATGCCGTAAGTCACATCAATTTCATTGGCGCGATAACGGTTGTACTCGCCGCTGCCTGATAAGAAAACCGCCTTCGGAATGGCCACTTTGTCTTTATCGTAATAATTGGGATTGCGTTCCATATTAATGTGGCTGTTGACTTTCCAATCCGTTAAAAGATAAGCGCCACTGGAAACGTAATGACCGGGCTGTGTCCACTTATTGCCATATTTTTCAACAGTGGCGCGGTGAACCGGAAATGTGAATTGCTGAATCAGCATATCGGGGAAATAAGGCACGGGCGCAATCAGCGTAAATTGCAGGGTCTTCGCGTCCAACGCCTTGACGCCCAATGTCTCAGGCTTGGCTTTGCCGTTTAATATATCTTCCGCATTTTCCACTTGTGCATCGACCAAATAGCTGCCGAAAGGTGCGCCGGTGGCCGGATCGGCAAGACGGCGGAAGCTGTACACGAAATCTTCGGCAGTAATCGGATCGCCATTGCTCCATTTAGCATCACGCAGATGGAAGGTCCAAACACGCTCGCCCTCGCTCTCCCATTTTTCCGCCAAAGCAGGAATGGTTTTACCTTCGGCATCCGTACCGACCAAACCATCCATCAACTGACGGATAATCGCACCAGCCGCCATATCGCCGCTCATCTGAGGATCCAGCGTACCCGGCTCGACGCCGTTGCTGACCACCACGCGCTCATAATCGGTACGTTTAAACTCAGGAGCAGGCTTGACATCGCGGCTGCACGCCGACAACGCGAATACGGCAGCCAATGATGCAGCCAACAGCGGATAGGTTTTTCCGGCCATATTTCATTCCTTCTTTTGGGTATTCTTCTTTTTCAGACGGCCTGATTATTCAAACTACACTCGACTACATTTAGTTAGAATTTTTCCAGTGCAGTTAAATCATCTATTTCAAGTCATGAAAATAGTGTTTTAAACCACATATTCCATCAGGATAATAG
>NZ_JBQCXF010000283.1:0-3738 GCF_051956635.1 Neisseria sp. P0022.S010
CTTGAGGCGGTATCACTTGACAATAAAAGGTATACAGCTCTTTGATTCTGCTCATAGATGTATTTTATAATGCTGATTTTAAGCAAGTATATCAAAGGCTGTCTGAACTTTTCAGACGGCCTAAAAAGAGAAAACACATGAAATCGGAAAACCAAGATTCCTTATTTTTATCGCGCCGCCGTCTGTTGCAAGTTGGCGGAGCCATGCTTTTGACACCTGCGACCGCATGGGCGGGGGCACAACGTGAAGAAACGCTGGCCGATGATGTGGCTTCTGTGATGCGCAGTTCGATTAATAGCGCTAGCCCAGCGCGGCTGGTGTTTGCCGATTCGAGGGAAGGGGAACGTTGGTTGACAGCGATGTCTTCCCGATTGGCACGCTTTATTCCCGATGAGGGCGAGCGCCGCCGTTTGTTGATTAATATTCAATACGAAAGCAGTCGTGCCGGACTCAATACTCAAGTGATTTTGGGCTTGATTGAAGTGGAAAGTGCGTTTCGCCAATATGCCATCAGCGGCGTGGGTGCGCGCGGTTTGATGCAGGTGATGCCGTTTTGGAAAAACTATATCGGCAATCCGTCGCACAACCTTTTCGATATCCGCACCAATCTGCGCTATGGCTGCACCATTCTTCGCCATTACAACAATATCGAAAAAGGCAATATTGTCCGCGCTTTGGCAAGGTTTAACGGCAGCTTGGGCAGTAACAAATATCCGAATGCCGTGTTAGGCGCGTGGCGAAATAGATGGCAGTGGGGTTGATTGGGGATAATGGGATAGGGCAGATCTTGCGTGACGTTGTTTTTTTAAAACCGTTTTATACCGATGAAGCAGGTTTGCGATAAACGGCTTGCGATTTGACTCCATGCAATTCCTTTGAATCCTGTATAATCAGAAAATCTGTTAATTCACACTTTCAGACGGCCTTTCGCAAACTTAAGGCCGTCTGAAACATTATTTATGGCAAGAGATAACCGCATTCAAATGTTTCCGCACGAGTGGCGTGCCAGTACCACACTTTCCGGCGTTTACGCACTGCGTATGTTGGGGATGTTTTTGGTGTTGCCTGTCTTGGCGATGTATGCCGCTTCGTTGCCCGGCGCAGAAAACAATAAAGCGCTGGTCGGTATGGCGATGGGTATTTACGGGCTGACACAGGCTTTGCTGCAGCTGCCTTTGGGTATGGCTTCCGACAAGTTCGGTCGTAAAAAAGTGATTTATGCCGGCTTGATTGTGTTTGCGGCAGGTAGTTTTTTGGCCGCAGTTGCCGATAGCCTGCAGATGTTGGTTGCCGCGCGTGCCATTCAAGGCGCGGGTGCCGTCAGTGCGGCGGTAACGGCTTTGCTGGCGGATTTGACCCGTAACGAAGTGCGGACGCGTGCGATGGCGATGATCGGCCTGAGTATCGGCTTGACCTTCTCCGTCAGCCTGGTGCTTGCGCCGATGATTGCCAGCTTTATCGGCGTATCCGGCCTGTTTGCGCTGACCGGTATTCTGACTGTAATCAGTATCGGCGTGGTTGCCTGGATGACGCCTGATCCGGAAGTGTCAAAAATGCACGAAGACACGCAGGCGCAGCCTTCTCGTATGGGCGAGGTATTGAAAAACCGCCAACTGCTCAATCTCGACTTCGGTATTTTTGCCTTGCATGCGGCGCAAATGGCTTTATTTACCGCATTGCCGTTTGCCATGACGCAGTTGGGTTTGGAAAAAATCCATCACTGGCGAGTCTATCTGCCTTCAACCATTACCGGCCTGATTATTATGGTGCCGCTGATTATCGTCGGCGAAACGCGCAACAAACTCAAACAAGTGTTTATTCTTGGTATCGTCTGCATTGCCGCGGCGCAAATCGGTTTGCTGTTTGGAATGCACTCGGTATGGTTGATTACCGCTTATCTGATTGTTTACTTTATTGGTTTCAATGTATTGGAAGCCAGCCTGCCGTCTATGGTGTCTAAAATCGCTCCGTCCGATTTGAAAGGAACGGCGATGGGCGTGTATAACACCATGCAGTCGGTCGGCTTGTTTGTCGGCGGCGCAACCGGTGGTTTATTGTTCCAAAAATACGGTTTTGCAGGCGTATTTGCCTTTTGTAGCGTATTGATGTTGCTGTGGCTGGTATTGGCAGTCATTTCGCCTGCACCGAAACCCGTCAAAAACCTCAGCTATCAGCTTAACGCCGAATGGCAACAAAATCCGGATTTGCTCTACCAAAAATTGACCGAAATTGAAGGCGTTGAAAGCATTAGCTTTAGCGCAGACAAACAAACCATTTATATCAAGGCCTTGCAAAAAGGATTTGACCAAGAGGCCGCCGAAAAAATTATCACAGGAGTGTAAAATGTCATTGAATAAAGTTATCCTCATCGGCCGTCTCGGCCGCGACCCGGAAGTCCGCTATATGCCCAACGGCGAGGCCGTCTGTAACTTCAGCATTGCCACCAGCGAAACGTGGAACGACCGCAACGGCCAACGCGTAGAACGTACCGAATGGCACAACATCACCATGTACCGCAAACTCGCCGAAATCGCCGGTCAATACCTGCGTAAAGGCAGCCAAGTGTACCTGGAAGGCCGTATCCAAAGCCGCAAATACCAAGGCAAAGACGGCATCGAGCGCACCGCTTACGACATCATTGCCAATGAGATGAAAATGCTCGGCAGCCGTAACGACAACAGCGGCGGCGCACCATACGATGACGGCTACAACCAAGGCCAAGGCGGTCATTCAAGCCAAAGCAGCTACCAACAAGCACCACAACAGCAATACCAATCTGCTCCGGCTCAAGAGCCCCCAGCCGCCCCAGCCCGTCGTCCTGCACCGGCACAACCGACCGCTCCGGTTGATGATATCGACGACGATATTCCGTTCTAATCATTGAACAAATACAAAGGCCGTCTGAAAAATATACTTTCAGACGGCCTGAGATCTTTGTAAAATCCCCAAAAATCCCTCAATGTCTTGGGGAGATTTAGGGGATTTTTACAAAGGTTTTTGTCAGGTTTTTATGCTTAATCAATAAATTAGGGAGGCGTTTGTTTTTCAGGCTGTCATGTTACTGCCTTTCAAACGTCAATTTTCCTATATCCATAAGGAATAAGGGGGTTATATATGTTTAGAAACTAAGCTAAACAGATTTAGTCTCAATATATTCTCAGCTTCTGAAGTATTCATCCCCCAAATATCTGCTAATATTGCAATGCCAATATTGGCATTCCAGGGTAGTAAAGCTTGTGTTTTAAAACACCCAAAAGGTCCATCGGTTTCAATCAATATTTTTTCTATTGGCATTAGTTTGACCAACTCATAACCCTTTTTACTGCTTAACATTGCAGGTCCTACAGAAAAATAGCAGCCTATTTCAATCGCTCGTTTTAGCTGTTGTTTTGTGCCTGAAAACCAATGAAGGATTGGTAAATTACCATTTACTTGAATTAATTCATCTAGTACAGCATTTGCACTCATTCTAGAATGTATGCTTAATATTTTTCCTCCAGATTTTGCTGAACTTCTTAAAATATGGCGAAAAACCTTTAATTGGGTTTCCCAATGTGTTTTAAACTCTTTTCCGCCATCCAGCCCAATTTCACCCACATAGCGAGTTTGGTTTAATAATGCATCAAACAAATCCAACTCCTGCCAACGTTCGTGAGCCAGTTGCGGATGCAATCCCAAGGCGGTACGAATACGAGGGCAATCTTTTGCTAATGAACTTGTTCCATACCACGCTTTGGG
>NZ_JBQCXF010000284.1:0-3737 GCF_051956635.1 Neisseria sp. P0022.S010
ATACTTGACCACGCTCTACGTCTTCACGTTTAGTACCACGCAGCAATACGCCTACGTTGTCACCTGCTTGACCTTCGTCCAGCAGTTTGCGGAACATTTCAACACCGGTACAAGTGGTTTTTTGGGTGTCTTTCAGACCTACGATTTCGATCTCGTCACCAACGTGGATGATACCGCGCTCTACACGACCGGTTACTACCGTACCACGGCCAGAGATAGAGAATACGTCTTCGATAGGCAACAAGAAAGGTTTGTCCACTGCACGCTCAGGTGTTGGGATGTAGCTGTCCAAGGCAGCAGCCAATTCGAAGATTTTTTCTTCGTAAGCAGCATCACCTTCCAAAGCTTTCAGTGCAGAACCTTGTACGATTGGGCAGTCGTCGCCTGGGAAGTCGTAGCTTGACAACAAGTCACGGATTTCCATTTCAACCAGTTCCAACAGCTCGGCATCGTCAACCATGTCGCATTTGTTCATGAATACGATGATGTAAGGTACACCTACTTGGCGAGCCAATAGGATGTGTTCGCGAGTTTGAGGCATAGGACCATCAGCTGCGGAACATACCAAGATCGCGCCGTCCATTTGGGCAGCACCGGTAATCATGTTTTTAACGTAGTCGGCGTGGCCCGGGCAGTCTACGTGTGCGTAGTGACGGGTTTCAGTTTCGTATTCTACGTGTGAGGTATTAATGGTAATACCACGAGCTTTTTCTTCAGGAGCGTTGTCGATTTGGTCGTAAGCTTTTGCAGCGCCACCGAATTTTTTAGCCAAAATAGTAGTCAAAGCAGCAGTCAGAGTGGTTTTACCATGGTCAACGTGACCGATGGTGCCAACGTTTACGTGCGGTTTGCTACGTTCAAATTTTTCCTTAGCCATGAGCTAATTCCTTTACATATAAAGATCGATTAAAGAACAATGGCCGTCTGAAAATTTATTTTCAGTTTCAGACAGCCTTTTCTGATTAGCCTTTGCGGGCTTCAGTTACAGCAGCAGCTACGTGAGCAGGAGCTTCAGCGTATTTTTTGAACTCCATGGAGTAAGTAGCGCGGCCTTGGGTTGCAGAACGCAGGTCGGTTGAGTAACCGAACATTTCTGCCAGAGGTACTTCGGCGCGAACTTTCTTACCGCCGATACCGTCATCATCCATACCCAATACAACGCCACGACGACGGTTCAAGTCGCCCATTACGTCACCCATGTATTCTTCAGGTGTTTCCACCTCAACTGCCATGATTGGCTCCAACAGAGCTGGATTGGCTTTACGCATACCTTCTTTAAAGGCTTGAGAAGCTGCCAATTCGAAGGCCAGTTGTGAAGAGTCGACATCATGCGAAGAACCGAAGATCAAACGTACGCGTACGTCAACTACTGGGTAGCCTGCAACGATACCGTTAGGCAGGGTGTCACGGATACCTTTATCGACAGAAGGAATGAATTCGCGAGGAATCACACCACCTTTAATTTCGTCGATAAATTCGTAACCTGCACCACCCGGCTCCATAGGTTCCATTTTGATCACAACGTGACCGTATTGACCTTTACCACCGGATTGTTTAGCGTGTTTGTATTCAGCTTCAACTTCTTTGCGGATAGTTTCACGGTATGCAACTTGAGGCGCACCAATGTTAGCTTCCACACCGAATTCGCGTTTCATACGGTCAACAATAATTTCCAAGTGCAATTCACCCATACCGGAAATAATGGTTTGACCGGATTCTTCGTCTGTACGAACACGGAAAGAAGGGTCTTCTTTAGCCAGACGATTCAGGGCAATACCCATTTTCTCTTGGTCAGCTTTGGTTTTCGGCTCAACGGCAATATGGATTACCGGCTCAGGGAACTCCATGCGTTCCAAGATAATCGGCGCGCTTTCTGCACACAAGGTTTCACCGGTAGTAACGTCTTTCAGACCGATAGCAGCGGCGATGTCGCCAGCGCGTACTTCTTCAATTTCAGTACGGTCCGCAGCAGTCATTTGCACCAAACGACCGATACGTTCACGAGTACCTTTTACAGAGTTCAATACGGTATCACCGGATTTCACGACACCAGAGTAAACGCGGATGAAAGTCAGCTGACCAACGTATTTGTCGTTCAACATTTTGAACGCCAATGCAGAGAATTTCTCTTCGTCGCTGGCTTGGCGGCTGTCTGCTTCTTCAGTGTTAGGGTTAACACCTTGAACAGGAGGAATGTCGGTAGGAGCAGGCAACAATTCTACTACTGCGTCCAACATACGTTGAACACCTTTGTTTTTAAATGCAGAACCGCACAACATTGGTTGGATTTCACCTGCCAAAGTACGTTGACGCAATGCACCTACGATTTCTTCTTCGGTCAGCTCTTCACCACCCAAGTATTTATCCATCAATTCTTCGCTGGCTTCTGCTGCGGCTTCAATCATGTTTTGACGCCATTCTTCAGCAGTTTCAACCAACTCAGCAGGAATATCGCCATAGGTAAAGGTTGTACCTTTATCAGCTTCGTTCCAGATGATAGATTTCATTTTCAGCAGGTCAACAACACCACTGAAGCTATCTTCTGCACCAACTGGGATTACGATAGGTACAGGGTTTGCGCGCAAACGGGTTTTCATTTGCTCGACAACGCGGAAGAAGTTGGCACCTTGACGGTCCATTTTGTTTACAAATGCCAAGCGAGGAACTTGGTATTTGTTAGCTTGACGCCATACGGTTTCGGATTGAGGTTGAACACCACCTACTGCACAGTAAACCATTACTGCACCGTCCAATACACGCATAGAACGCTCTACCTCTACGGTAAAGTCAACGTGTCCTGGGGTATCAATGATGTTGAAACGGTGTTCAGGGAACTGTTTCGCCATACCGGACCAATAAGAGGTCACAGCAGCAGAAGTAATGGTAATACCACGCTCTTGCTCTTGTTCCATGTAGTCGGTAGTTGCTGCGCCGTCATGCACCTCACCCAACTTGTGAGTCAAACCTGTATAGAACAGAATACGTTCTGTTGTGGTTGTTTTACCCGCGTCAATATGGGCAGAAATACCAATATTGCGATACAGGCCGATAGGGGTCTTACGAGCCATTTTGTTAGCCTTTCGATATTAGAAACGGAAGTGAGAGAATGCTTTGTTAGCTTCAGCCATACGGTGTACTTCTTCACGTTTTTTCAACGCACCGCCACGACCTTCAGCCGCATCAATCAATTCGCCTGCCAAACGCAGGTCCATAGATTTCTCACCACGTTTACGGGCCGCATCGCGAACCCAGCGCATTGCCAAAGCCAGACGACGTGAAGGACGAACTTCAACAGGAACTTGGTAGTTTGCACCACCTACACGGCGGCTTTTCACTTCCACGATAGGTTTGGCATTTGCAATGGCTTCGTTAAATACTTCGATTGCTACTTTGCCGGTTTTTTTCTCAATTTGTTCCAGTGCACCGTAAACGATACGTTCTGCAACAGATTTTTTACCGTCAATCATCAATACGTTCATGAATTTAGTCAGCTCAACGCTGCCGAACTTAGGATCTGGCAGTACGTCGCGCTTAGGGACTTCTCTACGTCTTGGCATTTTAATTTCCTTTAATCTATTCAGTTGGGTCAATTCCCATGAATACCCAATTGAGTATTCACTTACTCGGCCGTTGTTCAGCTTAGGCGGCCGACGTGCCTATTTGAGTCCCGATAATTATTTAGGACGCTTAGCACCGTATTTAGAACGGGCTTGTTTACGGTCTTTAACACCTGCAGT
>NZ_JBQCXF010000285.1:0-3737 GCF_051956635.1 Neisseria sp. P0022.S010
GAAAAAGGCCGTCTGAAAATATTTTTTCAGACGGCCTCATGATTTTACTTTGGCAAAACTTATTTGCCCAAACCTTTCAATACTTCGGCTTTCACGGCCTCTACCGGTTGAGTGCCGTCAACTTTGATGTATTTCGGCGCGTGTTCGCCTTCCAGTTTGCTGTAAAAATCAACCAAAACTTCAGTTTGCTCATGGTAAACGGCAAGGCGTTTTTTCACGGTTTCTTCTTTGTCGTCGTCGCGCTGAATCAAATCTTCGCCGGTTACGTCGTCTTTGCCTTCGACTTTAGGCGGATTGTAAGTAACGTGGTAAGTACGGCCGGAAGCCAAATGCACGCGGCGGCCGCTCATGCGGTCGACAATCACGCTGTCAGGCACATCGATTTCAACCACGGCATCCAAATCCACACCGGCTTCAACCATGGCTTCGGCTTGTGCCAATGTGCGTGGGAATCCGTCAAACAGGAAACCGTTTTTGCAGTCGTCTTGGGCAATGCGCTCTTTAACCATGCCGATGATGATGTCGTCGCGTACCAAACCGCCTTCATCAATGATTTTTTTTGCTTCTAAACCCAGCGGAGTGCCTGCTTTGATGGCGGCACGGAGCATGTCGCCGGTAGAGATTTGGGGAATGCCGAATGCAGCAGTGATGAATTGAGCCTGTGTGCCTTTGCCGGCGCCTGGTGCGCCCAACAATAATACTTTCATGATGAGTCCTTTTGGTTGACGGATTTAATGTTCAGATAATTTTACACGGCTTGTGTTTATCGTTCAAAACTTCAGACGGCCTCTTTCGGGCCGAAATGCTTCCATGCATCGTCGCGCATTTCGATAAACCATGAGTCTTCAGGGAATCGCTCTATCGCGTCTTTCAAAGTAGAAAGCAAGTTTTGCGATAAGGCTTTCGTCAAATATTCTTCCTCATTGGCTTCGGCCGCTTTGTCAGGCTGCTGCGCCAGACCGATTGCACGAGTTTGATGGCCATGAGCCAAGTAGTTGAGCGCAATGATTTTTTGTGCCCAAAGCTGCGGAATATCGGGATTGTCTTGCAGCAATACCGACAAAATCGATACGGCAACGGTCAAGCGTCCGCCGTTCATACGCAAGTCCAACGACTGGTTAGGCGGTAAAGTGCTGAGCATTTCTGCCATGCGGAACCAAAACTCGCCGCTGGCCTGCTCCGGCGCTTCTATTTTCAGCATGTCATAGTTGAATTCTTGCTCGTCTTCTCTTACTAGCTTCGCCACGTCGGCAAGCAATTTTTGTTCTTCACGGCTCAAATGGCGGAAATCATTCATGTCTTTTCCTTTCAGACGGCCTTAAGCTTTAAACGCAACACGCACTCTGTCCAAATCTTCCTGCGTATCCACACCGGCAGCTGGCGCTTCTTGGGTGATTTCAACAGCAATCGGATAACCGTGCCACAGGACGCGCAACTGTTCCAGCGATTCGATGGTTTCCAAAGGAGAAACATCCATTTCCGAATAGCGTTGCAGGAAGCCTGCACGATAGGCATAAATGCCGATGTGGCGTAAAACGGCTGTTTCGGAAGGCAATTCGCGTTTTTCGGCACGCATCACATCGCGCGGATAAGGAATCGGGGCGCGGCTGAAATAAATGGCGTTGCGGTTTTTATCAAGGATGACTTTGACGACATTGGGATTCATAAACTCGTCAAATTCGTGCAATTCGTGGGCGGCGGTCGCCATTTGCACATTGTTTTCAACCAAAACTTCGGCTGTACGGTTGATGAGCTCGGGATCAATTAAAGGCTCGTCGCCTTGTACGTTCACAACAATCATATGCTGCGGCAGTTTCAGCGTATTGGCCACTTCGGCTAGGCGCGTTGTACCGCTTTCGTGTTGATTGGAAGTCATGACCACTTCGACGCCATGCGCCTGACAGGTCGTCTGAATATCGGGATGGTCGGTGGCAACGACGACACGCGCGGCCTTGCTTTTCGCTGCCTGCTCGGCAACGCGTACAACCATCGGTTTACCGTGAATATCGGCCAAAGCCTTTCCCGGCAGACGTGAAGAATCCAGCCGCGCCGGAATCAATACGACAAATTCGGTCATGCTTTGAGTTCCTCTTCGCTCAATGCTCGCGCTTCGTTTTCCAGCATATAGGGAATGCCGTCTTTAATCGGATACGCCAGCTTGGCTTGACGGCTCCACAATTCCTGTTTGTCCTGATGGTATTCGAGTTTGCCTTTGGTCACAGGACAAACGAGGATGTCTAAGAATTTTTTTTCCATGAGGTTACTTTCGGGTTTGATGGTTTTAGCGAAAATCACTTTACTCGTTTTGGCGAAACTTGCTGCGCTCGTTTTCATACGGCCTCAAGCGGCATCATTTTTTCCGTGCCGGTTTGTTAGGCTGTTTGGCGCAGGCTTGGGCAGGATTTTTGCCTTCGCACATGATTTGGCGGATTTCACGTCTCAGGTTTGCGCTTTGGTTGGATTGGGTGTATTTGCCGGCAAGGATGTCCATCATAGGTTTCACCGTTGCCTCAAGATAGCGCGGCGTTTTGTCCATTATCGATTGACCTACCGCCGTGCTGTAAAAGCCAATCAATGCGTTGACTTCTTCCTGCGTATAAACCGTCTTCATGCCGTCTAAAGTCGCTTTACGCAATTGGGCGCGCACTTGCGGCGTATTGATTTCGGCAATTGATTGGTTTGCATACTTTTTCAATACCGCCTCCAACTGCGGACGTTTGTCTTCCGGCGCATCTTTCAAAAATTTCTGTGCATTCGGATCGGAAAGCACAATGCTCTCCATGCTTTGGAAAGACTGGTCTAACAGAGTATCCATCTTCTGTACTTGATACAAACGCTCCAGCGACTCATCGCTAGGTGTAGCGGCAAACGCATTGGCACACAAGGCCAAAGCAGCAAAAGGCAACAATAAAGTTTTTAATTTCATTTTTTCTACCTACTTAATAAATATCAATATTTTTAGACGGCCTGAACATTATTTGGCACATTCCGAAGAATGTTTATTGCCCTTACACAAAATCTCACGCGTTTGAGATTTAAAAGCGGGCGTATATTTCTGGCTTGCGTTGATATAGTTGTTGCTCATTGTCTTTTCAACAATCTCATCATTCAATTTGTCGAAACGTTCTATCTTTTCAAATGCAGACTTACCGGCCCCATGCTCAAATACTTTTACTATGCTATCCACGTCTGCTTGGCTCAGCACATTGTCAATATCTCCGCCATGCTGTCTGAGATGATTGATTTTTTCAAAATACCCTTGACCCGAGGGGAAGAGAAGAAGCTGTTGAGTACATCGACTTCTTCTTGTGTAAATACTTTCTGTACGGCACGCTTTTCTTCATCCAGCCATTGTTTTTTCAACTCTGGGCGGCTCAAATCGTCTTGCATGTTTTTCATATAACGACTGATGACCGCCTTCATCTGCGCTTTTTGAGCTTTGGGCGTCATCGTTAACAAGCGCTCATTGTCCTCTTTATTCACCATCTCCAAAGAACGTTGTACTTTCTCGCTATAATTATTGCTTATCCCTTGAATCTCCAACCATTTCATTGCAGATTCATCACTTGGTTTGGCAGCTAGGCTTTGAGTAGATACAAATAAAGCTGCACAAGCGACCAACAAATATTTTAACTTCATGATTTACTCCTATCGCGTAGTTTGAAGATCATCTTTAAAACATCTGTGAAACATCTATAAGCATTTAGATTGAAACATTCGCGGATACAAACGCCGCC
>NZ_JBQCXF010000286.1:0-3733 GCF_051956635.1 Neisseria sp. P0022.S010
GGCATAAATATACTGCGGCTGACCTGTTTCCGAAGTGCCGTGCAAACCTGCATTGCCTTGCGGAATTTCTGTTTTTACTTCTTTCAGACGGCCTCCCCGCCCCAAAGGACCCCATCACATGACCCACCGCCTCTGCCTGCTTTTCCTGCCGCTCTGTACGGTCTGCCTTGCCGCCCCGTCCGACGATGCCGCGGACGAACGCCGCCGCCTGCTGGACGAAAGCGGCCGCCAAACGCAGCAATACCGCGAAAGCGGTTGGCTGGACACGAAACAGGCACACGGGGAAGCGGAGGAAAACGACGGCTACATCATGATAGACGGTACAGTCTACCAAGTCGGCGACACGGCGGAAGAGTTGGAAAGCGCGATTTACCACGCCCTCAACGCGCGGCAGTGGCACAAGGTGCGGCAGTTCGCCGCCCGCTACGCCAAACTGCCCCGGCACAAACCCGCGCTGATTCATTTGGCCGATGCGCTGCAAAAACGGGACGAAGGGGATTTCCGCGCGGCGGGGAACAGTTTTCAGACGGCCTTGGAAGCCGAACCCGACAACCCGCGCCTGCTGCTCGAAGCGGGGCGGTTTTATGCCGAAGACAACCAAAACAAAGAGTCCGCCGCCGCGTTTGAGAAAGTTCTGAAAACGGACATTCCCGCAGAAACCCGCCCCATCGTGGAAAACTACCTGTCCGAACTGGGCAAACGCCGCCGTTGGCACGGCCAAATCAGCCTCGGCTACGGCTACAACAGCAATGTAAACCAAGGCAACGGCATCAGCCAATGCGTGTGGGAAATCGCGGGCATGTGCCTGATGGAGCGCACCCTGCCCGCGCCAACGGATTCGACCTTCTCATCCTATAGCGCGACCGCCGAAAAAACCGTCCCGCTCAAAGGGCATCACGGCGTACAGGTGCGCGGTGTGCTGTACGGCAACCGCTACACGGAAAAAGACAAAGATTCGGCAGCCATGCCGGATTACGGCTATCACAACGGTTCGCTGTACGCGGGATACGCCTATGCCGACGCACGCTCCTCCTTTTCCCTGCTGCCCTATTTCGAATACGACTTCCGCAACCGCCACACCCACTACCGCGCATGGGGTGCGGATGCCGACTGGTCGCACACACTCTCCCCACGCTGGCGCATTAACTCACATGCCGGAGCAAAAAAGACCGGATACAGCGGACAAAACAAAGATTATTTTGCCGACTATAAGCAATACGAACTGGGCGTAGGGGCAGAATTTTCTCTTACACCCAAAAGCGGACTGTTCGCCAACTTCGATGCCGCACGCAAAGCCTATCCCGAAAAATCCTCTTCCAGCAAAGAATATACGACACGGCTGGGAGCGTATAGTTTTTTTTCAAGCGGTACTTACCTCAACGCCATCCTGCTCTACCGCCGCAGCCTGTATGACGCGGCAAGTTTCGTCAGCGATAACAAACGGCGGCGCGACAAGCAATACATCATGATGGCTGCGGCGGGTTTTCCTCAATGGAATATCAAAGGCGTATATCCCGAACTGCGTTTCAGGCGAACAATCGCACACAGCAACGCGGTGTATTACCGCTACCGCCAAAACGAATGGCTGTTGGGTTTTAAATATCGGTTTTAAATTGAGTCATTTAGAAATACGCTAAAACAGCGATATAACCATGCTGTTTTACTCGTTTCTATATCATGCCGTCTAAAAAAAGCCGATACACCTTTCCGATGTATCGGCTTTCGCTATCTGCTTAACGCTTAATTTCTGCCGGGCAATTCTTTTTCACTCAATGGTTTGATGTACCAAATATCGCGGCAGTAGTCGGCGATGGAGCGGTCGGATGAGAAGAAGCCCATGTTGGCGATGTTGATCAAGGCTGATTTGCGCCATGCGGATACGTTGCGGTAGTGTTCGTCCGCTTTGTATTGCGTGTCAATGTAGCTGCGGAAATCCGCCATCAGCTGATAGAAGTCGCCGTATGGTTGCAACACGTCGTTGTAGCGGTTTGGCTCTTCCGGAGAGAAAGTGCCTTGGCTGATTTGATTGACGACGCGGCGCAGGTCGCTGTCTCGCTCGATATAGCTCAACGGGTCGTAACCGTTGTGGCGGATTTCTTCGACTTGTTCTACGGTGTTACCGAAGATATAGCAGTTGTCCGCGCCGACTTTTTCCAAAATCTCAACGTTCGCGCCGTCCAGCGTACCCATACAGATTGCGCCGTTGAGGGCAAATTTCATGTTACTGGTACCGGATGCTTCCGTACCTGCCAGTGAGATTTGTTCGTGCAAATCGGCGGCAGGAATGATGATTTGTGCAAGGCTGAGTAAATCGGATTAAGCTATTCGCGCGAAGAAGGGCTATACGGGCTGGCAAAGGCAGGCTTGCTGGTAAACAAGGCGTGCAAAGGGTTGATACCGACAAAATCCAGCTTTTTCTCTGCCGCATATTTCATCAGGTTCAGCAAATCGGTAAAGTCGCCTATACCCCAGTTGCGCTCGGAACGCAGGCTGTACAAATGCATGGTCAAACCATTCATCCGACCGCCATTGGCAAGCAGTTTGGGTTGGTAAACCGATTCAGGCGCAACAATCAGGCGTACAAGGAAACATTTTCCGCCGGTCTCGGCCGACAAAGTGTAATAACCGCAAGCCAGTTGGGGCAGCTTAATCCAAAGCGTATCGTTGTCGCCCGGATATAAAGTCAAGGTCCGGCACTCATCCGCCTCATCAATCAATACGACCGCTTCCGCACCATGAAATTCAGACGGCATCTGTAAAGATTCTTCGCCGTTTTCATGCGCGACCATCGTATTCAGATAAAGGCCGTCTGAATCCGGTTTGCTTTTGTCCAAAACAGCAACGATCGATTCCAACACTTCAGGTTTGGTCGCATGATATGTACCGTTGATGTCGTGGTAGCCTAAATCAATACCGGCCTCTACAGCCTGCTGCTCCAATATTTCACTCATTGCATTCTGCCTGTTTTACCAATATCTGAATCTTAATACAGATTGTGTCGCACCGTTACATGTAATTCATTGTAATCTCTAACAAAATCCATATTTCCCTGTTTGATTTGACCTGCGCCAAAATTTCCTATTTATCTGTCTTGTAAAAACTTAAGGCCGTCTGAAAAGGAAGGTTTCATTCCTTTTCAGACGGCCTTTATCATGCTTCAAGCCTGATTAGTGGTGGTGATGACCGTGTGGGCCATGTACGTGACCGTGGGCAATTTCTTCCTCGGTCGCATCGCGCACACCTTCAACGGTCGCTTTGAACAATACTTTCATACCGGCCAAAGGATGGTTGCCGTCCACTACGGCTTTACCGTCGGCAACATCGGTTACACGATAAATCAATACATCGCCTGTTTCCGGATCATCGGCTTCAAACATCATGCCGACTTCAACTTCAACAGGAAATACGCTGACATCTTCAATACGCACCAGCTCAGGATCTTGCTCTCCGAAGGCATCATCAGGAGACAAAGCCACTTCAACAGTATCGCCTACATTTTTGCCGTGCAACGCTTCTTCCACCAAAGGGAAAATACCGTCATAACCGCCATGCAGGTAAGCAATCGGCTCTTCAGTTTTGTCCAACAGCTGGTTGTTTGCATCGTACATTTCATAATGCAGGGAAACTACGGAATTTTTAACAATAGACATCATGTCGTCCTTAATCAATATTTAAAAGTCAAGTTCAGGCTATTCTATCACAGCTGTAACTAAACAATCGGCTTACCTTAAAC
>NZ_JBQCXF010000287.1:0-3719 GCF_051956635.1 Neisseria sp. P0022.S010
CGTTCGCCGTTGTTATTGTTGACGATGGCGACTTTTTCGTTAACGCAAATACCTGCCGCATCCAGCAGGTCTTGGTCAATGGTAATGCTGCCGACGTAGTTGAGGTCGGCTTCGGTAACGGTGGCACGGTGGATTTTGCCGCCGAGCATGGTACGGAACATGGGTTTCCTTTTTGATTGTGGGTTGATTTGCGGTTTTAACTCCTGGGAAGTTAAAACCGCTGTTTGTGTGATTAAGGATTAGTTATTGGGAAAGTCTGCTTCGTCAAACTCGGGTTCCGGGTCGCTTTGAAGGACTTTTCCGTTTAATTTCAACTCGCTGTTTTGCAAAGTCAAATGGGTTTTAACATTATTGTCTTCTAAGGTCAGATATTTCTCGCTTGCCATGCTTTTGATGGTGCTATCCACCATCAGGCGCAAGGTCTCGTTGATATCGTCAATACTGGCGCGGCCTGCGGCTTCATCTTCGGCATTGACGCTAAACAGGCTGCTTGCTTGGTTGACGGCGAGCTGCTCCAACAATTTTTGCGGTACGCTCATATTAAAGTCGGCTTCGGTTTTCTTCAGCATATCGCCCAAGTTGTTGAGGTCTTTGGCTGCCAAACCTTTAAACGCGAGTTTGCCACTGACATCGACATCGCCATGAGGCATGGTGAATTTAAAGGTTTTGACGTTTAAAACCGGATTATTGGTAAACAGGCCTGAAGCCTCGTTTTTGGCCGTCTGAATCAAGGAAGCCTGAATTTCTTCTTCGCTCATTTTCTTCACGGACACTTCGGCAATTTTGTTTTTCAATGCCAGAAGTGATGCGGCATCCAAATGTTCGGCAGCGGCATTGATGTCCAGAGGGCCGTATTTGTCTTCGCCATAGGTCAGGCTTTCAAATTGGAAGCGGCCTTCGCTGTTGATGAATTTATCGACTTCGCCGGTCTGGGTATCGAAACGCAGTTTGCTGACTTCGATTTTAGACGGAGCAATCGTGCCGGTTGGATTGATGAATGCACCGATTTGCAGGTTAGTCACAAGGTTGACCAGTTCGTTCAACTTAACGTTGTAATCGATGTTTTCTTTCCATTGCAACAGAAATTTATCCAGCGTAATGCTGCTCTTGCCCAAAGCAAGCTTGGTCAGGCCGTCTTCCGTTTCGGATTGGAAGCGCAGGTTTTCCAAAGACACATCGCCTTTGTCGGCCAATTTGACTTGTAAAGACGGCGCAAGGTAATCGTGGCGATAGCTTTTGAAGCCTTGGCTGTAATCGGTATTACCGCCAAAGCCTTTCCAGTTGAGCTTGATACCGGAGAGCTCTTCATAGTCGAAGGCGGGGATATTGAGGCTGAGTTTGCCGTCGCCGGAAAGATAAACCGTATTGGTCATGGTCAACGGCGTTTGCTGACCGAAGAAGCGGTCCAAAACTTTTTTGGTTTCCGGATGGTATTGGAACTCGGTTTCCACATGGGCGCGAGTACCAAAGCCGCCGGCAAACGGGCCGTGTGTCACATGGTTGATGACCGTAATCGGCTCTTGCAGGACGGTTTTCAAATTGTCCGGCAGGTATTTTTGCGTATTTTGAAGCAGGGTCGGTTTGAGGCGGATGACGGTCGTCTCGGTTGAACTGAACCAGCCGCGATCGTATTGGTGGGACTCAACGGTCAGGAAACCGGATTCTTGCAACAGCTTTTGTTGCTCGGTCAGGCTTTCTTCCGCTTTGACACCAAGATAATAAGGCGTGCCGAGCGCAGCGGCGACAACGACGGCGGCAGTCGGGATAAGATACTTTTTCATCACTTCAAACAGATTAGGTTCAAAGCGTAAAGCATAGCATTTTTTAGCTGTTTTGTCTTATCCGCCGTTTCAGACGGCCTTTAGGTAAAGATTGTGATATTATGCAAACATAAACGATTTTTACACTTTTAGCAGGCCTTATCCTGTCTGCCAAAATGTCATTAAAGGTTTGCAAATGCTTTTATTCATTGATAATTACGACAGCTTCACCTACAACATCGTCCAATACTTTGCCGAATTGGGGCAGGAAGTTTTGGTTCGCTGCAACGATGAAATCACCATCGAAGAAATCGAAGCCCTGAAACCGCAATATCTGGTCATCGGCCCCGGCCCTTGTTCCCCTAAAGAAGCAGGCATTTCTGTTGCAGCCATGCAGCACTTTGCCGGCAGGCTGCCCGTCATGGGCGTGTGCCTCGGTCATCAAACCATGGGCGAAGCGTTCGGCGGTAATGTCGTGCGCGCGCAAACAATGATGCACGGCAAAGTCTCCCCCGTTTTCCATCACGGCACAGGCATGTTTAAAGACCTGCCCAATCCGGTCAACTGCACGCGCTACCACAGCCTGGCCATCGACCGCGCCACCCTGCCCGACTGCCTCGAAATTACCGCATGGACGGAAGACGGCGAAATCATGGGCGTACGCCATAAGGAATATGCCGTCGAAGGCGTACAGTTCCACCCCGAAGCCCTGCTGACCGAACACGGCCACGATATGCTGAAAAACTTCCTAGAAGAATTCAAAGACTATCGTCCGCAAAAATCTTAATGAAAGGCCGTCTGAAATGTGTTTGACAGTGTTCAAACCGCATTTTCAGACGGCCTGAATCACATCGGACACGAACAAAGGAAAAATCATGATTACCCCTCAACAAGCGATTGAACGCCTCATCAGCAACAACGAACTTTTCTACGATGAAATGACCGACCTCATGCGCCAAATCATGAGCGGCCAAGTTCCGCCCGAGCAAATCGCCGCTATCCTGACCGGCCTGCGGATTAAAGTTGAAACCGTTTCCGAGATTACCGCCGCAGCCAGCGTAATGCGCGAATTTGCCACCAAAGTGCCGCTGGAAAACGCCGACGACTTGGTCGATATTGTCGGCACAGGCGGCGACGGTGCCAAAACCTTCAATATTTCGACGACTTCCATGTTTGTCGCGGCTGCGGCAGGCGCGAAAGTCGCCAAACACGGCGGTCGCTCCGTTTCTTCATCCAGCGGCGCCGCCGATGTCATGGAACAAATGGGCACCAACCTCAATCTCGACCCCGAACAGGTCGCCCAAAGCATTCAGCAAACCGGCATCGGCTTTATGTTCGCGCCCAACCATCACAGCGCCATGCGCTATGTTGCCCCTGTCCGCCGCTCGCTCGGTTTCCGCAGCATCTTCAATATCTTGGGCCCGCTGATCAATCCGGCCGGCGCGGCAAACCAACTCTTGGGCGTGTTCCACATCGACTTGTGCGGCATTCTTTCCCGCGTATTGCAACAACTTGGCTCTAAACATGTTTTGGTTGTGTGCGGTGAAGGCGGTTTGGATGAAATCACGCTGACTGGCAAAACCCGCGTTGCCGAACTGAAAGACGGAAAAATTACCGAATACGACATCAGCCCGGCCGATTTCGGCATGGAAGTCCGCCGCAATTTAGACGAAATCAAAGTCGAAAACGCGCAAGAATCCCTGCAAAAAATGAACGAAGTGTTGGACGGCAAAGCCGGTGCCGCACGCGATATCGTCGTCCTTAATGCCGCTGCCGCGCTCTATGCAGGAAATGTGGTTGCTTCGCTGGCAGATGGTGTCAAAGCCGCTCAAGAAGCCATCGACTCCGGCAAAGCCAAAGCCAAAAAAGACGAATTTATCGAATTTGGCAAACAGTTTGCCTAAACTTTAAAACCATAAAACAAAGGCCGTCTGAAAAATCTTTCAGACGGCCTTTTAT
>NZ_JBQCXF010000288.1:0-3691 GCF_051956635.1 Neisseria sp. P0022.S010
GTATTCTACCAAATTCTGCCGAAACCGCAATGATTAAAACGGATTTTCAGTAAAGTGTTGTTTTCTGTCTATTTTGTTTTTTCAGACGGCCTAAAAACTAAATATTGAAGTATTTCAAAGCTGCATTGGAAAAACGGTTTCTTAAATGAATGTTTTTGATTAAAATACCTGTTGCTAATTCGTAGTAATTAGTCTGCTTTAACTATATGAAGAGAAAATATGGAAACAAAACCAACTTCCCAAAATGAACAACAGGCTAACCGCCGTTATTTGACTGTTTGGCGATGGCATTTTTATGCCGGACTTTTGGTTGCGCCGTTTTTAACCCTGCTGGCTGTTACAGGGTTGGGAATGCTGCTATTCGCCAATATTACCGGTAAAGAAGGCGAACGCATACATATTACGCCGCAGGCAGTGGTGCAGCCTTTGTCGGCTCAGGCTGAGGCCGCCAGACAGTTTGTGAATCCGGAAACTGCTTCTGTAGTGCAATATATTGCGCCGCGCGCAGATGATATGGTTGCCGTATTCCGCGTGAACAATGATGATAAAGCCACTATGGTTGCCGTTGATCCCTATACGGCAAAAGTTGTGAATACGATGCCGCGCAGTCAAGGCTGGTATCACACGATGGACGAAATCCACGGCGATATGATGATCGGCCCGGTGGGCGACTATCTGCTGGAAACTGCCGCGTCGCTGACCATCCTGATGATAATCACGGGGATTTATTTGTGGTGGGCAAAACAGCGCAGCCTGAAATCCATGCTTGTGCCGAAAGCAGGCAAAGGACGCACATGGTGGCGTAGCATGCACGGAGCATTTGGTTCTTGGGTTTCTTTGATTTTGTTGCTGTTCTGTCTGTCGGGCGTTGCTTGGGCAGGTATTTGGGGGGGTAAAGCGGTTCAGGCGTGGAGCCAATTTCCTGCGGGTAAATGGGGTGTGGAGCCTAATCCGGTATCTTCTGTGCCAACCCATGGTGATGTGCTGAATGACGGTAAATCTAAAGAAGTGCCATGGATTTTGGAGTTGACGCCTATGCCGGTTTCCGGTACGACAATGGGTGAAAACGGTATTAATCCAAGTGAGCCGATGACTTTGGAGACGGTTGACCGCTTTGCCCGCGAAATCGGTTTCAAAGGCCGCTACCAACTCAACCTGCCCAAAGGCGAAACGGGCGTGTGGACGCTGTCGCAGGATTCGATGAGCTACGACATGGTCAGCCCGACCGCCGACCGCACGGTGCACATCGACCAATACAGCGGCAAAATCCTGGCCGACATCCGTTTCGACGATTACAACTTCTTCGGCAAATTCATGGCGGCCAGCATCGCGCTGCACATGGGGACGCTGGGCTGGTGGAGCGTGTTGGCAAATGTCTTGTTCTGTCTGGCGATTATCTTTATCTGTGTCAGCGGCTATGTGATGTGGTGGAAACGCCGTCCTTCGGAAGCACGTGGTTTGGTTCCTCCTGCACAGAAAATCAAATTGCCGGTATGGTGGGCAATGGCTGTGCCACTTCTGATTTTGGCTGTGATTTTCCCAACAGCCATTGCCGCAATCGCTGTTATTTGGATTTTGGATACACTGTTGTTGTCGCGTATCCCGGCATTGGCAAGATGGTTTAAATAACCGCTCAATGTGATTAAAGGCCGTCTGAATCTTTTGTTTCAGACGGCTTTTTGTATAAAGGTTAAAAGAGGTAGGAGAGTTACGATTCTGTTTGAGTTTATATGTGAAATGGTGATGGTGGTTGGCTTGCAGGATTGTGTAAGAAAGACGAGGAGGTCTTGTATAAAAACAAAAAACCCACTTCAATGAAGTGGGTTTTTGATGAAAGCTATTAACCTTTGCGAGCAGGCAATTTTTCTTTAATGCGAGCTGCTTTACCGGTCAGGCCGCGCAGGTAGTACAGTTTGGCGCGACGTACGTCACCACGGCGTTTAACTTCGATTTTTTCTACGGTAGGAGAGTACAGTTGGAAAGTACGTTCTACACCTTCGCCGCTAGAGATTTTGCGAACGATGAAGTTGCTGTTCAGGCCACGGTTGCGGCGAGCGATAACAACACCTTCGTATGCTTGCAGACGGCTGCGAGAACCTTCAACCACGCGTACAGATACGACAACGGTGTCACCTGGAGCGAATTCAGGGATTTCTTTGTTCAAGCGAGCGATTTCTTCTTGCTCTAATTGTTGAATCAAGTTCATTTATTTTTCCTAAGTTATGATTGGATTTCCTGTTGCTCTTGCAAGATTTCTTTTAAGAGGCGGGATTCCTTTGGGATTAAACTGCGCTTTTCCAATAAATCAGGTCGGCGCTCTAAAGTGCGTCGCAGCGATTGTTTCAATCGCCACTCGGCAATCAAGCCATGATTTCCTGAGCGTAAGACGTCGGGAACTATCATGCCTTGGAATTCTACGGGTTTGGTGTAATGAGGACAGTCTAAAAGGCCGTCTGAAAACGAGTCTTGTTCGGCTGACTGTATATCGCCCAATACACCCGGAACCAATCTTAAGACGGCATCCATCAACATCATGGCGGGTAATTCACCGCCCGAGACGACAAAGTCGCCAATGCTGATTTCTTCGTCCACACTGCTTTGCAGCAGTCTTTCATCTATGCCTTCATAGCGTCCGCATAGAAGAACAAGATGGGGTAGCTCGGCAAGTTCTGCCGCTTTTTTATGAGTCAGCGACTGACCTTGCGGACTGAGATAAATTACTTTGGCAGGTTTTTGCGAGTTTGTTTTGGCTTCTTCGATTGCCGCTTGAAGTGGCGGCGCCATCATAATCATTCCCGGGCCACCTCCGAAGGGGCGATCATCGATATAGCCAAGTTTGTTATCGGCAAATTTTCGGGGATTGATGGCTTGAAACTGCCAAAGATTTTGTTTTCTTGCTCTGCCTGTAACGCCATATTCGACAATGCTGTCGAACATCTCCGGGAAAATGGTGATGGCTTGAATCAGCATCAGTAGTCCAAACCCCAGTCGGCGATAATGGTTTTGCTGTCGGTATCGACAGATTCGATATAGTTGGAGACAAAGGGAATTAGGATTTGTCCGTGTTCGCCTTTAATCATCAAAACATCATTTGCACCGGTTTCCATCAGGTTGCTGACTTTACCGAGGACGATGTTTTCTTTGTTGATGACGGTCATGCCGACTAAATCTGCCCAGTAGTATTCGTCTTCCTCAGTAGGGGCGAATGACTCTCTTGGGATTTCGATGGTATAGCCGCGCAAGGCAAATGCTTGGTCGCGATCGTCTATACCTTCAAATTTAACCTGAAGTTCGCCATTGACAATTTTACCTGCCTCAAGCACAACATTCAGGGTTTTGCCATCCTTGCACAACTGCCACTCGGGGTAGTCCAGCAGGCTGTCGGTATATTCGGTATTGGCAGCAATTTTCAGCCAGCCTTTAATGCCGAATACGCCTTTAATGTAGCCCATGGCTACCCGTTTTTGAGTGTCTGTCATGGTCGTTTCGGCTGATTAAGCAGCGATTTTTTGCTCTTTAATCAGTTTGGCAACTGCGTCGCTAACTTTCGCGCCTTGAGCAACCCAGTGGTTGATGCGGTCTGCGTCAAAACGTACGCGTTCTTGTTTTTCGTTGGCAACGGGGTTGTAGAAACCTACGCGCTCGATGAAGCGGCCGTCACGACGGTTGCGAGAGTCAGTTACGACTACGT
>NZ_JBQCXF010000289.1:0-3671 GCF_051956635.1 Neisseria sp. P0022.S010
CCATCAATGATTACCTCAGTGGCGTTACGCTGCAAAGCATCATTGAACAAAAGAACTGCAGCGACAGCAGTCATGTCGTTACCTTTACACACATTCATTAAACCGACTTGCGGCAAAGACCGCAGGCAGATGACCAAACGAAAGAGCAAACCATGACCGTCAAAACCCCCGTATACCTCGACTACGCCGCCACTACTCCCGTTGACCGCCGCGTTGCCGAAAAAATGATTCCCTACCTGTCCGATATTTTCGGCAACCCAGCCTCCAACAGCCATAGCTTCGGCTGGGAAGCAGAAGAAGCCGTAGAAAAAGCACGTGCAGACATTGCAGCCCTGATTAACGCCGACTCTAAAGAAATCGTTTTCACCAGCGGCGCAACCGAGTCCAACAACCTCGCCATCAAAGGCGCGGCGCACTTCTACAAATCTAAAGGCAACCACCTCATCACCGTCAAAACCGAACACAAAGCCGTGCTCGACACCATGCGCGAACTCGAACGCCAAGGTTACGAAGTAACTTATCTGGACGTACAAGAAAACGGTTTGGTTGATTTAGACGTACTGAAAGCCGCCATCCGCGAAGACACCATCCTCGTTTCCGTCATGTGGGTAAACAACGAAATCGGCGTAGTTCAAGATATTCCTGCCATCGGCGAAATCTGCCGCGAACGCAAAATCATTTTCCACGTTGACGCAGCACAAGCATGCGGCAAAGTGCCTGTCGATGTTGAAGCCGCCAAAGTTGATTTGCTGTCTATGTCCGGCCACAAAGTATACGGCCCTAAAGGCATCGGCGCCCTGTATGTACGCCGTAAACCACGTGTCCGCCTCGAAGCCCAAATGCACGGCGGTGGCCACGAACGCGGTTTCCGTTCCGGCACATTGCCGACCCATCAAATCGTCGGCATGGGCGAAGCCTTCCGCATTGCCAAAGAAGAATTGGCACAAGACACTGCGCACTACTTGAAACTGCGCGATATCTTCCTCAAAGGTATCGAAGGCATCGAAGAAGTTTACATCAACGGCGACCTCGAACACCGTGCTCCAAACAACCTGAACGTCAGCTTCAACTTCGTCGAAGGCGAAAGCCTGATTATGGCAGTGAAAGAACTCGCCGTATCCAGCGGCTCCGCCTGTACTTCCGCAAGTCTTGAGCCAAGCTACGTTTTACGCGCACTCGGCCGCAATGACGAATTGGCACATTCCTCCCTGCGTATCACCTTCGGCCGCATGACCACCGAAGAAGAAGTGCAGTTTGCAGCAGAACTGATTAAATCCAAAATCGGCAAACTTCGTGAACTGTCTCCGCTGTGGGAAATGTTTAAAGAAGGTATCGATTTGAACTCGATTGAATGGGCGGCGCATTAATCAAGAGAAAAGGTCGTCTGAAAAATTCAAAAGACCTTTACCTTTTCAGACGACCTCATCAAGAAAAATACTAAAAATGACGATAATAAAAAATAAAATACGCCACTTACTTTCTTGTCTGACTCTATGCTCTGCCCCACTGGTTTCAGCACAGACACAAGCCGATTGGTCAACTATATTCAAATCATTTGAAAACGGCTGCCAATTCGATAAGCGTTTGGAAAACCTGTTGGAACCATTTAGTGATGTAAGCGATAACTGGAACGATAAAGGCTCTAAATATCAAAACCTGCGTTTGAATCACCCCAATAGAGTCCAGCTGCCAAAGGCTTACCGTGATCTTGCGCACCCGCCGATGACTTTGCACCGCGCGGAATTTAGTGAAGATGGAGAACAGTTCATTCTTGATCAAACCCGTTTGAAACTCAGCGGTACTTACTATGGCTTGCCTGTGGTTCATATCAGCCAGACATTCCAATTAGAAACCGCAGGTTACAGCTACACCCGTTTGTTGTTGGATGTACCTTTGGAACAGGCACGCAAGGTGTTAAAAGGAAAATATCGTCCTGTTCGAAAATACAGTTTGATTTTAGAAGAATACGAAACCCTGCAAGCAAAACTAAAACCGATTAATGTTAACGGAAAACCCCAAACAATTTTAGAATGTGCCTTTATAAATGGCTGATAAAACAACTGTAATAGGCAATCAACTTAGACATTAAAAAGGACGTCTGAAACCTTAAAAAAACCTTTTCAGACGACCTAAAAACTACAATCTTCAAATTAAGGTCAAATTAAGGATACAAGCCCATGGACGAACAAGAGCTCGACCTCGACAATCTTGACAACCTGCTCGAAGATTTTGACGGCGTTACCGTGGAAGGCGGCGTCGATTCAGAAAATGACGATGGCTGCGAAGGTGGCGCGTGTAAAATCTAAACTTCAGGCCGTCTGAATATTCGTAAACAAACCATTTACACCACTAAAAACACAAAGGAAACCACATCATGGCATACAGCGATAAAGTAATCGACCACTACGAAAATCCCCGCAACGTTGGTACTTTCGACAAAAACGACGAATCTGTCGGTACCGGCATGGTCGGCGCACCGGCCTGCGGAGACGTAATGCGTCTGCAAATCAAAGTAAACGATGAGGGTATTATCGAAGATGCAAAATTCAAAACTTACGGTTGCGGTTCTGCCATCGCGTCTTCCAGCCTGATCACCGAATGGGTTAAAGGCAAAAGCCTTGACGATGCACTGGCAATCAAAAACAGCGAAATTGCCGAAGAGTTGGAATTGCCTCCAGTTAAAATCCACTGCTCTATCTTGGCTGAAGATGCGGTAAAAGCAGCCGTTGCCGACTATCGCAAACGTCAGGAAAACAAATAACCGGATTCAACGACCCCTTGTTGGCAGGTGCCCAAGACTCCTAGCGAGTCTTCGAGAAAAGCAAATCTGGTGATTTATTCCCCTCTTAAGCAGACAGGGTGAATTGAGAGCACAGAAACTTCATCCTTTTGAAGTTGCCGCCAAATTTGGGATTGCCTGCCAATCTATCCCCTCTCCCCGCGGGAGAGGGTTAGGGAGAGGGCAATAAATCGCAGCTTATATTTAATTTAGTCGTTATACCTGCAAAATCAAAGGAGGCGAAATGCCTTTTACTGATGAAGAAGTCCAATCCCTACTTGCTGTCGAAGGCATAGGTAAAACCATATTGCAGCGTTTGCAGCAAATGGGATTAGATGATATTGCCAAGCTGGCGGCGGCAGATTTAGACGATATTTTGGAACGAGGCGCACAATTAACCGGCTCGACCTGTTGGAGAAATAGTCCGCAGGCTAAAGCTGCCATTGCCGCCGCAATAGAGTGGGCAAAACAGCGTTTTCAGACGGCCTGATAATCAAGATGCCGTCTGAAATAAAAAAGCAGGCAAAACAGAAAATGATTGCGAAATGAGGAAAAAAGCATGATTACTATCACAGAAAACGCAGCCAAACACATCAACAGCTACCTGACCAAACGCGGCAAAGGGTTGGGTGTGCGCTTGGGTGTGAAAACCAGCGGCTGCTCGGGCATGGCATACAACCTTGAATTTGTCGATGAAGTGAACGAGGATGATCTGATTTTTGAAGAACACGGCGCGCGCGTTTATATCGATCCAAAAAGCTTGGTTTATCTAGACGGCACGCAAGTCGATTACACCAAAGAAGGCTTACAGGAAGGTTTCAAATTTGAAAATCCGAATGTCAAAGACTCTTGCGGCTGTGGTGAAAGCTTCCACGTTTAAAATATAAAAAAT
>NZ_JBQCXF010000290.1:0-3656 GCF_051956635.1 Neisseria sp. P0022.S010
CTGTAATTCATTGGAAATGTAAAAAAAGCAGGGTTGGGCGGAATAATTTAACAAAAAACCGTTCAAGCAATGTATTTTCTTGTAAAATATCAAGCTTCATTTTAAAAAATATTCGGATTAGTTCCCGATTTTGACCGACGGAAGGGTTATGGATTTTCGTTTTGACATTATTTATGAATACCGCTGGATGTTTTTATACGGCGTGTTGACAACGCTGGGGCTGACGGTGGTTGCAACGGCAGGCGGCTCGATTTTGGGTTTGCTGCTGGCATTGGCGCGTTTGATTAATCCGGAAAAAGCCGGTGTGCCGATGCGTGCCTTGGCTTGGGTGTTGCGTAAGATTTCTTTTTGGTATGTTACGCTGTTTCGCGGTACGCCATTGTTTGTACAAATTGTGATTTGGGCTTATGTTTGGTTCCCATTTTTCGTTCATCCGGCCGACGGTGTATTGATTAGCGGCGAAGCAGCCATTGATTTGCGCCGTTCTTATGGTGCGTTGATTGCCGGTTCTTTGGCTTTGATTGCGAACTCGGGTGCATATATTTGTGAGATTTTCCGTGCCGGTATCCAGTCGATTGATAAAGGCCAAATGGAAGCTGCGCGTTCTTTGGGTCTGACCTATACTCAGGCGATGCGTTATGTGATTTTGCCGCAAGCTTTACGCCGTATGTTGCCGCCATTGGCCAGTGAGTTTATTACGTTATTGAAAGACAGCTCATTGCTTTCTGTTATCGGCGTGGCAGAGTTGGCTTATGTACAAAGCACGATTACCGGTCGTTATTCTGTCTATGAAGAGCCGCTTTATACAATCGCGCTGATTTATTTGGTGCTGACAAGCTTTTTGGGTTGGGTATTCCTGCGATTGGAAAGCCGTTACAATCCGCAACACCGCTAATCGGTTTGAATCAAAAAAGGAAGACTTTTTCAAGTCTTCCTTTTTTATTTGCCGTCAATGTTTCAGACGGCCTGAAATCAGAATGCTTCGCCGACTTTGACACCGCCTGCGATGTCTTTGGGCGTTGCCAGTTTGGCAGTAGCCTGTTGGGCGGCTTGGAATTCTTCGGTTGCCATGATGTTGGTAGCTTCTTGTACGGTCAATGTGTTGGCCATGTATTGCCAACGTGCTGCCAAATCGGCGTTTGCCGGTGCGTGGAAACCGTCTCGCAATTCATTGACCAAGTCAGGGCGGTTGCACACCAGTACAATATCGCAGCCTGCTTCAAAAGAAAGGCGGGCGCGTTCTTTAATACCGCCGACACCGCATGCACCTTCCATGGTCAGGTCGTCTGAAAAGATAACGCCGTTAAATCCGATTTCTTGGCGCAGGATTTGCTTCAGCCATTTTTCGGAGAAGCCTGCAGGTTGGCTGTCTATTTGAGGATAGACGACGTGGGCAGGCATGACTGCGGCCATACCTGCTTGGCTCAATGCGCGGAAGGGGATAAGGTCGGCAGCTTCCAGCTCTTCGCGGCTGCGTTCATCACAAGGCAGGACGTGATGGCTGTCGCCTTCGACAAAGCCGTGGCTGGGGAAGTGTTTGCCGCAAGATTTCATGCCGCCTTTGTTCAGTCCTTTTTGCAGGGCAAGGGCAAGCTGGGTAACGATGTTGGCGTCGCGGTGGAAACTGCGGTTGCCGATGACGGCGCATTGCCCCCAGTCCAAATCCAAAACAGGCGTGAAGGATAGGTCGATACCGCAGGCGGAGAGTTCGGTTGCTAAAACCCAGCCGACTTGTTCTGCTTGGGCGCAGGCGGCTTCTCTGCCTTCGTTGTCCCAAATTTCGCCCAATACGTTCATGGCCGGTAGGCGGGTGAAACCGTCAATAAAACGTTGAACCCGTCCGCCTTCGTGGTCGACGGCAATGATGAGTTCAGGTGTACGGACGGCTTTGATTTCTTGAACCAAAGCTTTGAGCTGGGAAACGTTTTCAAAGTTGCGGCGGAACAAAATAACGCCACCGACGGCAGGGTCGAGCAGGCGTTGTTTTTCTTCTTCGGTCAGATGATAGGCGGCAACATCGGCCATGACTGGGCCGCGTGGAAGATGAGGCGTATTCATTGTTTTGTCCTGAATAATGTATATATTGGATAATCGTTATGTTCAGACGGCCTGAGAGTGTAGGAATATCTCAGGCCGTCTGAATATTGGTTTTGAATTAGGCAGTTGCTTTTTTCTTGTCTTTCAAGATAAAAATCAATATAACCATCACGATGCCGGTTACCACAAAACCTAAAGGTGCAGAGCCGGTCATGCCCAGTGCGAGGTAGCCTGAGGCGGCAGACGCGGCTACGGTCAGCGCGTAAGGGAATTGCGAGGTAACGTGATCGATGTGGTTACAGTGTGCGCCGGTAGAAGAGAGGATGGTGGTGTCGGAAATCGGCGAGCAGTGGTCGCCAAATACGGCACCGGCCATTACGGCAGACATGCAAGGGATAATCAGCGAAGGTTCGACTTTGACGGCCATGGCGGCGGCAATCGGCAACATGATGCCGAATGTGCCCCAGCTTGTGCCGGTAGCGAAGGCCATCACGCCTGCGAGCATAAACAAAATCACGGGCAGGAAGCCTGCGTGGATATTGCCTGCCACCAAAGTGGAGAGGTATTCGCCGGTGTGCATCTCGCTGACAACGGTGCTGATAATCCATGCCAAAATCAAGATGGTAATGGCACCGCGCATAGAGATGATGCCTTGCCAAATGGCTTTAGGGTAATCGCTGGTTTTGATGGTGCCGATGGTGCAGAGGATGACGGCCAATACGCCGCAAGTACCGCCGAACACCAGGGAAGTGTTCACATCGGTATTTTCAAATGCGCTGAGCAAAGAGAAGGTCTCAGAAGCTTGCGCACCAGTGTAAATCATGGCGGAAACAGTAGCGACAATCAGTACCAAAACCGGCACAATCAGTGCAAATACACGGCCGTTGGGATGGCCTGTTTCAACGGTTTCATCATGAATTTCGTTCAAAGCGGCGCGTTCCAAACGGGCCATAGAGCCGATGTCGAAGGAGAACCAGGCCACGACAAACACCATAATCAATGCGAAGACGGCGTAGTAATTCATCAGGCTCATGGCCACGAATGCGCCCATTGGTGTGTAGTCTGTGATGTTGTAAGTCACCAAAAGGCCGGCCAAAGTAGCGATAATCGATGCGCCCCAGCTGGATACCGGCATCAAAACGCACATTGGTGCGGCAGTGGAGTCAAGGATATAAGCCAGTTTGGCGCGGGAAACTTTGAATTTGTCGGTTACAGGGCGGGCAATCGCACCGACGGCAAGGCTGTGGAAATAGTCGTCAATAAAGGTAACGAATACCAGACAGGCGGTCAGCAGCTTCGCACCGCGACGGCCTTTGATGTGCTGTTTTGCCCAATCGGCAAATGCTTGGTTGCTGCCGGAATGCGTCAGCAGGGAAGTGAAAATCCCCAAAAGCACCAAAAAGAGCAGGATTTTGGGTTTGCCCAAGGACCAATCGCCGTCAGCCCAAGTCAGGCTGATTGCCATGTCTTTTAAGTGAACCAAGGCATCGAGTGGATTACCGCCTACCAGCAGGAATGAGCCGACGATAATGCCGACACCCAGGGACAGCAACACACGGCGTGTGGCAATGGCCAGGGCGAGCGCAAGGGCTGCCGGGACGATAGATAAAATAGAATTT
>NZ_JBQCXF010000291.1:0-3632 GCF_051956635.1 Neisseria sp. P0022.S010
CGAGTTCGTCGATAAATTGTTGGTCGAGCCAAGGTTTGTAGATTTTCAGCGCGGGATTGGTCAAGAGGCCGTAGCGGTAGAAACGCTCGATGTCGTTGCCTTTGTAGGTGCTGCCGTCGCCCCAGATGTTGACGTCGTCTTCTTTCATGGCGGAAACGAGCATGGTGCCGGTCACGGCGCGGCCCAGAGGCGTGGTGTTGAAGTAGGCGATGCCGCCGGTGGAAACGTGGAACGCGCCGCATTGGATGGCGGCAATGCCTTCGTGTGCCAACTGCGCGCGGCAGTCGATTAAGCGGGCGTTCTCCGCGCCGTATTCCATCGCTTTTTTGGGAATGGCATTGTAGTCGTCTTCGTCAGGTTGGCCTAGGTTGGCGGTGTAGGCGTAAGGCAGTGCGCCTTTGAGTTTCATCCACAGCAGTGCGGCAGAGGTATCAAGACCACCGGAGAAGGCGATGCCGACTTTTTGACCGATGGGGAGATTTTGTAAAATGGTATGGTTTTGGCTCATTGGGATTCCTCCAGACTTGAAAAGTTGAAACCATTATCTTATAAATGGAATACATTGTCAGCAATTAGGCCGTCTGAATGTTCGGAGGGCCGTATTAAAGAAACCTCATCATGAACGCTTTTAACCTCATCATCATCGGCGACGAAATCCTGCACGGCAGCCGTCAAGACAAGCATTTCTCCTTTTTTAAAGCTTTATTGGAATCGCACGGGCTGAAGCTCAATCAGGTGCAATATCTGCCAGACGAACCCGATTTGCTGGTCAAACAACTGCGCCGCAGTTTTTCAGACGGCCTGCCGACTTTTGTTACCGGCGGTATCGGCTCCACGCCTGATGACCACACGCGCCAAGCTGCCGCCGCCGCTTTAGATTTGCCCGTCGTCCGCCATCCTGAAGCCGCCAAGTTTATCGAAGGCGTTACCCGGAAACGCGGCGAACCGCTCGATTCGCCGGAACACGCCCAACGGCTGAAGATGGCGGATTTTCCCGAAGGCGCGGAATTGGTGCCCAATCCGTTTAACAACATCGCCGGATTTTCCATCCGCGAACATTATTTCTTCCCCGGTTTCCCCGTGATGGCGCACCCGATGGCGGAATGGGTATTGGAAACTTATTACGCCGACCGCTTCAACCAAACCGAACGCGGCAGCCGCAGCGTGTATGTGTTCAACCAACCCGAGTCGCGCATTACGCCGATTATGGAACATCTTGAGCGCACCTACGCCGGTATCCGTTCTTACAGCCTGCCCACCGTGGGCCGTACCGATTCAGACGGCCGTTATACTCCGCCGCATATCGAGTTCGGCATCAAAGCGGAAGGCGAGGCCTGCCGCTTGCTGGATGCAGCGTGGGAAGATGCGTTGCAGGGTTTGCAGGCGATTGGCGCGACTTTGAAAGAAACGGTGGAATAATGCATTTATCCCCAGCCCAATCCAGACGCGCACTGACTTTTGCCTCTTTGCTGTTTTTACCGCCGACCCTCATCATCGGCATTTGGCTGGCGCAATATGGCGGCTTCGCTTTTGAACCGCCGCTGATGCACGCCGTCCATGCCTACGCGGGCACATGGTTTGATCCGATTGCCACCGTGTTGCACTATCTGGGCAAAACCGCGATTGCCGTGCCGCTGATCGGCGCGGTTGCCGCCGCCCTGTATTTTGCCGATAAGAAGCGCGAAGCGCTGTTTTGCGTGTTGGCGGCATTGGTGCCGACTTTGAACATGCTGATTGTGAAGGTATGGTTTGCCCGCGAACGCCCGTTGCTTTGGCCGCGCCTGATTGAGGAGAGCAATTTTTCCTTCCCCAGCGGCCACAGTACGTTTTCCGCCGCCATTGCCGTCATGCTGATATTGCTTTGCCGCCGCACGCGCTACCGCCGCGCCGCTTGGATAGGCGGTATTTCCTTTGCACTGTTGACCGGGTTTTCACGCATTTATCTGGGCGTACATTATCCCACCGATGTTTGGGCAGGCTGGACAAACGGCACGCTGACTGCCTTGCTGGTGTATATGCTCATCTTCAGGCCGTCTGAAAAATAGAAGAAATAAATCATGAATACACGTTCACCCAACACGCCTTATTGGCTCAGGAACGGCCATGCCGACACCCTGTTTGCCAAGCTGCTGCAAGGCAAGGCGCCTGACTACCGCCGCGAGCTTCTGCCCGACAGTACCGGCAAAACCCAAGTTGCCTACGATTTTGTCGACAGCGCCAATCCTGATGCGCCGTTGGTGGTTTTGTTCCACGGACTGGAAGGCAGCAGCGAGAGTCATTACGCAGTCGAGCTGATGAAAGCCGTGCAGCAGCGCGGTTGGAACGGCGTGGTTGCCCATTTCCGCAGTTGCGGCGGTATAGAAAACACCGCGCCCGTGTTCTACCACCTCGGCGATACGCCCGAAATCGCCTTTATGCTCAACACACTGGCCCGACGCTATTCAACCATCTACGCTGTCGGCGTTTCTTTGGGGGGCAATGCCCTGGCCAAATATTTGGGTGAGCAGGGCAGCAATGCCGTTCCACGCGCATCTGCCGTCGTTTCCGCGCCGGTTGATGCCGTAGCGGCCGGTACGCGATTTGATCAGGGCATGACGCGACTGATTTACACGCGCTATTTTTTAAATTCGCTGTTGCCGAAAGCCCAGGCGATTCCTCAGTTTCAGACGGCCTTAAGCCAGCAAAACTGCAAAACGCTTGGCGATTTTGACGACCGCTTTACCGCGCCGCTACATGGTTTTGCCGACCGCCACGATTACTACCGCCGTAATTCCTGCAAACCGTTCCTGAAAGGCGTGGGTACGCCGTTACTGCTGCTCAATGCCGTCAATGACCCTTTCCTGCCGCCAGAAGCCCTGCCGACCGGGCGGGACGTGTCCTCGGCCGTTACGCTGCTGCAACCGGCATACGGCGGGCATGTCGGTTTTGTCAGCCGCGATCAAGGCCGTCTGAATCTGCAATGGCTGCCACAAATCGTGTTGGACTATTTCAAACAGTATCAGCCGTAAATGAAAAAGGGCATGTATGCAGACATGCCCTTAGGGTGTAGAAAGGAAAAAGGCCGTCTGAAAACGAATTTCAGACGGCCTTTTGAATAGCTCGATTATTTGCCTTTGTCGGCTTTGGCTTCTTTTTTCAGAGAAGCGTACAACTCAGGGTCGCGGTTTTTCAGCAGGGACGCAACGGCCAAGTCGTCACGGTTAACTTTAGCCAAATCTACGCGCTCGATGTGTACCAAACGCAGCAATTCGCGTACAGGTTTAGGCATATTGCGGCCTGATTCGTAACGGGAACCACCGGATTGAGTCACACCAATGCGGCTCCAGAAGTCCATTTGGTTCAGGCCGAGTTTTTTACGGATATCGCGGATATTTTCAATTTTTTCGAACGATTTCATGAATCTTCCTTATTGTGGTATTTGTTGCATGCCTCTAGGCATAAAAATGGGTCTGCAAGAATGCCGGCATCCCTTTCCTGTAGGCTTTTGGGGTGATATGTGGGCGTATTGCAAATGACTGATCTAGATAATTAGACAGTATATTCGAAAGAAGTTTTCCTCTGTCTGCCATAATTTGTGTAAATATTTCTTAATTCATTATTTCAGTAAATTTTCATCATATAAATCATTAAAT
>NZ_JBQCXF010000292.1:0-3630 GCF_051956635.1 Neisseria sp. P0022.S010
GAAGACGCAATTATTATGGATTTAATCGTGTGAGTCAAGTGTTTTGTTTTTATTTTTTAAAAATTTTATTTGAATTCTTTCCATGCCATTTTCAGGTAGTAGCACATGGACCAGATGGTCAATACGGATGCTATAAACATCAATATGTTACCAATGAGATAGAAAGGGTCGTTATATTTGTCCGTACCGATAAGCAAAAGGAAGATGGCGATCATTTGGGCAGTGGTTTTGAATTTGCCGATAGTGGCTACGGCGACGCTGCCGCGTTTGCCCATTTGTGCCATCCATTCGCGCAGGGCGGAAATAGTGATTTCTCGGCCGATAATAATCATGGCGAAGATGGCGTATGTTCTGCCAAGGCTGACGAGCAGGAGTAGGGCAACGGCAACCATGAGTTTGTCAGCAACAGGGTCGAGGAATGCGCCAAAGTCGGAGGTTTGTTTCCAGCGACGTGCCAAAAAGCCGTCAAACCAGTCTGTAATGGCTGCAAGTGCAAAGATGATGGCGGCTGTCCAGTTGACGGTTTGTGGTTGAATCCATGTGTTCGGTAAATAGAATAGGATGGTGAACACGGGGATTAATAGGACGCGCATCCAGGTAAGTAAAATAGGTATGTTCCAAGGCATGGTTTGGGACCTTTTGGACGATGTGTCGGATTGTCCATTATAGCTTATTTGCTCGCTGGGCTTTTTTGAGTGTTGTTTTTTTGTCGACAAGTAACGTGGGCATAGGGCTTTGTTATGCGGGTTGTGAAGGAAGTCTGCTAAGGCCGTCTGAAAAATGGGTTGTTGAGGGGTGTAAATATTTTTGGGCAGGTAAGTGGCTGCAAAATAGTGGGCAACGAGGTCAGCTTGCTGCTCGATATTGAGTTGGTTAAAGTGAGGCAAAGGCATGGGATAGGCGTAAGCTTTGCGTTTCCTATATCCGCCTTTGAGCATAATGAATAAACCAGATAACCAAACTTTGTGACCGAGCTGGTGTTGCCAGACATGCGTCAGTTCATGAATCAGCCAGATTTTGTAGGCGATGCCGGCTTGAGTGAAATCATCTGGACAGTGTTTGCGTGGGAAATATATATTTCCATTGGGGGCGATAGCGGTATTGGGGTTGGGCAGGAAGGGAATGCCGCGATATATTTTAATGCGGTTGAAGTCTATGCCGTCGGCAAAAACCTGTTTTGCCATACGGATTTCATTTTCGGTTAGTCTGCGCCAATTGGAAAAAATCATATTTTAAAGAATGATAGAGGGTAAAAAGATTTTCAGGCCGTCTGAAAGGTTTCAGACGGCCTGAACATGGGATTTATTGTTCTTCTGAAGCGGCTTGTTTGCCGTTGTCGAACAATTTGTCCATAGGCGTCAGATTAACTGCGTTGCCTTGGCTGACTATCCATTTGTTTTCAACACGCCACACGCCTGAGGTATCTTCAACTCGCAAGTACCAATGGTTGGTTTGGTGGAGAGGTTTGAAGATGGCTTCGTATTCCATACGGCCGTTTTGCGGTTCGGCAGTTACGGCGCGCAGCTTGACGGTTTGGTCGTCAGCTTTGCGTGTCGGGTGCATCAGCAGCAGGTTTAATGGCTGTTTGGGATCGAATTGTCCACTGACGAATACTTTGGCGGCATTCATATCCGGACTGATTAAAACCTGCACCTGAATCTGCCGTTTAACGGCTTCTTCATCGCGGTGAAGCTGGATTTCGATGTGTTTGCCGTCTTTATAGTAATCGTCGGAAACCAAGTCTGTCGTATGTTCTTTTGCGACGAAGAACATGGAAACGCTGGCGATAACGACAAAGATTGGACCTGCCATCAGCACCCAAGGCCAAGTGTGTTTATACCAAGGCTTAGTGGAATTGGGTTGGGACACCGTTGTTATTCTCCAATAAAGGTTGCTTTTTCATTCAAGACAGTCGGTTCGGCATCAGCGGCATCGGTTTCACGATATGTGAAGGTAAATTCAATCGGCTGGCTGCCTTTTTCGGCGTACTCAGGGAGGGTGGACACTTGAACCGGAATAGTCACGGTTTCGCGTGGCGCAATTTTAATACCGTTTTCTGGTAAGCCGGTCAAGGCGATATCATCAAAACCTTTGACTGTTGCAGTAACGGTCTGTTCATGTTCACTCTTGTTAATGATGCGCAGGTTGTAGGCATTTTCCAACCAGCCTTGGCTGTTTTCACGCACCATCACGCCGCGGTCTTTCAGAATATCCACTTCGATCATTTTACGGGTAGAAATGCCGGTTAAGAAAGCAATAATAACCACAAACAATACTGCACCATAACCTGCGACACGAGGGCGTTTCAGGCGTTTTTTGATGTCGCTTTCAGGGTATTCATGCTCCATTGCGCCTTCGGTAGTGTAACGGATCAGGCCGCGCGGATAACCCATTTTGTCCATGATTTCGTCACAAGCATCAACACAGGCTGCACAACCGATACATTGGTATTGTAGGCCGTCGCGGATGTCGATGCCGACGGGGCAGACTTGTACGCACATGGTGCAGTTGATACAGTCGCCCAAGCCGCTGTCTTCTTTGTTGGCGGTTTTTTTGCGTGCACCACGAGGTTCGCCGCGTTCGGTATCGTAGGAAATAATCAGCGTGTCTTTATCAAACATCGCACTTTGGAAGCGTGCATACGGGCACATATGCAGACACACTTTTTCGCGCATGATGTGGGCAAAGAAGAAGGTCATGAATCCGTAAAACGCTGCGGCAAACATTGCACCGCCGCCTGCTGCTCCGGTGAATAAATCGGGAACAAACTGGCGGATAGGGACAAACCAGCCTGCAAAAGTGATACCTGTCCACGCACAGACAAGGAAAATCAGTAGGTATTTAGTGGCTTTAATGCGGATTTTAGTAAAGTTCCAAGGCGATTTTTCCAGTTTTAAACGTTTGTTGCGGTCGCCTTCAACTAAGTTGTCGATCCAAAGCATGATTTCGGTGTAAACCGTTTGTGGGCAAGAGTAGCCGCACCACAAACGACCGGCAATGGTTGTCCACCAAAACAGGCCGAAAGCACAGATCATTAACAGCAGGGCAAGATAAATTAAGTCGCCCATGCCCAGTGACAGGCCGAAAATGAAAAAATGACGGTCAGGGATATTAAATAAAACTGCCTGACGGTTACTCCAGTTAAACCATGGAATTACGTAAAATACAAACTGGGTCGCCAATACGGCGGCGATACGCAGTTTGGCAAAGCGTCCTTCTGCTTTTTTCGGATGGATGCGTTCGCCTTCAGGGTGGATCTGGATAACGCTGGCTCTTGGATTGAATGTTTTGGGAGGAGCGGTTTTGGCAGGTTTGTCTGTTGAGGAGGGAGTATTTTCAGCTTGGTTTTCGGGTGACATAATCAGTGTTCCTTAATCGAAGTGCACACAAGCCTTTTGTCATGGTAGTAATTTGATGTGAGTATTTTCAGACGGCCTTAGGCGTGCATATAAAATCATAACATTTGACTCTATGCAAAGCAAAAGCAGGGCTTGGTCTTAACAATAGTTGCGGTACTCCTGCCTCATACAAGGCTGTCTGAAAAGAGCAGTATTCAAAGACTTACGGAATAAGCGCAGGTTTATGCTTATAGTGATTTCCTATTTATCCGATAAAAAATTTATAACATAC
>NZ_JBQCXF010000293.1:0-3620 GCF_051956635.1 Neisseria sp. P0022.S010
GTCTATGAAGTTGTTTATTTTCAAAAAGGTCGTCTGAAAATCTTAATTTGAGGTTTTCAGACGACCTTTTCTTGCCGATCAGTCAATCAGGGCACGATTTAGCCCAAAGCTTTCCTTGCCCCTGCAAACAAACGGTACCAGCCGGAGAGTTCCGTCCAGTCTTCCGGTTTCCAGCTCATTTGTGCGGCGCGGTACACGCGTTCGGGGTGGGGCATCATGATGGTGACGCGGCCGTCGGCATTGGTAACGCCAGCGATGCCTTGCGGCGAGCCGTTGGGGTTGAGCGGGTAGGTTTGGGTGACTTGGTTTTGTCCGTCGACGTATTGCAGCGCGATGTCGAGGTCGTCTGAAATTTTGCCGCCGTGCAGCGCGAAGTCGGCGCGGCCTTCGCCGTGGCTGACGACGACGGGCAGGCTGGAGCCTTGCATTTCGTTCAGGATCAGGGAGGCTGATTTGGGGACATGAACCATGCTCAGGCGCGCTTCGAACTGTTCGCTCAGGTTGCGTTTGAACTTCGGCCAGCCTGCCGTGCCGGGGATGATTTCGGCGAGGTTGCTGACCATTTGACAGCCGTTGCACACGCCCAATGTCAACGTGTCCGGGTCGGCGAAGAAGGCGGCGAACTGGTCGCGCAAGGCGGGGTGGAACAGGATGGATTTCGCCCAGCCTTCGCCCGCGCCGAGTACGTCGCCGTAGCTGAAGCCGCCGCACGCCGCCAGCATTTTGAAGTCGGCAAGGTGGACGCGGCCTGCCATCAGGTCGGACATATGCACGTCGTAGGCATCGAAACCGGCGCGGGTGAAGGCGGCAGCCATTTCGATTTGTCCGTTTACGCCCTGTTCGCGCAGGATGGCGATTTTGGGTTTTGCTCCGCTGTTGATGAACGGCGCGGCGATGTCTTCGTTCACGTCAAACTTCACGTCTGCAAACAATGCGCTGCGTTCGTTGTCGCCAATCAGGGCGAACTCGCTGTCGGCGCAGGCAGGATTGTCGCGCAAGCGTTGGATGGCGTGGCTGGTTTCCTGCCATGCGCGTTGCAGGTCGGCGCGGGTTTGTTCCAACACGATGCCTGCCTGATTGCGGATAACGATTTTTTCGTCAGAACCGATGGTGGCAACGGTATGCAAGGGCAGTGCTGCCGCTTTGAACAAGGCTTCTACTGCCGCAACATCTTGTTTGGCAATTTGAATTACTGCGCCCAGTTCTTCATTGAACAATGCGCGTATGCTGGCTTCGTTGACGTCGGCTTGGTTGGCAACCATTGAGGTCAAATCTACATTCAAGCCGCACCGCCCCGCAAACGCCATTTCCGCCAGCGTCGCAAACAAACCGCCGTCGCTGCGGTCGTGATACGCCAAGAGTTTGTCTTCGGCGACAAGCTGTTGAATTACGTTGTAAAACGCTTTCAGACGACCTGTATCGTTCAAATCGGGTGCGTCGCCGCTCATGTTGTTGTATACCTGACCGAACGCGGAGCCGCCCATACGCGCTTTGCCGAAGCCCAAATCGACAAACAGCAATACGCTGTCTTCGGCGTTTTTCAATTCGGGCGTAACGGTTTTGCGCACGTCTTGAACTGGCGCGAACGCGGAGATAATCAGGCTCAACGGCGAGACGACGGATTTTTTCTCTTCGCCGTCCTGCCATACGGTTTTCATTGACAGGCTGTCTTTACCCACCGGAATGCTCAAATCCAATGCCTGACAGGCTTGGGAGACGGCTTCGACGGTGCGGTAGAGTTTTTCGTCTTCGCCCTCGTTGCCGCACGCCGCCATCCAGTTGGCGGAAAGTTTGATGTTGCCGATGTCGCCGATGTTGACCGCAGCGATGTTGGTGATGGCTTCGCCGACGCACATTCTGCCTGAAGCGGGCGCGTCAAACAGGGCGACGGTCGGTTTTTCGCCCATAGACATTGCTTCGCCGCGATAAGTGTTGAAGCCCATCATGGTCACGGCGCAGTCGGCTACGGGGGTTTGGTATTTGCCGACCATTTGGTCGCGGTGGGTCATGCCGCCGACGCTGCGGTCGCCGATGGTAATCAGGAAGTTTTTAGCGGCTACGGTGGGCAGGCGCAAAACGCGGTAGGCGGCTTCGGTAATGTCGATATCGCCGGCGTTAAACGGTTTTTCAGTCGGCGTAACTGTTTTGTCGCTGCGCGTGGTTTTGGGCGGTTTGCCGAGCAAGACGTTCAGCGGCAAATCGACGGGATTGTTGGAGAACAAATCGTCGCGTACTTTCAAATGACCGTCGTCGGTCGCCGTACCAACTACGGCAAACGGGCAGCGTTCGCGTTTGCAGATGGCGCGGAAGGTGTCCAAATCTTTTTCCAAAATCGACAACACATAACGCTCTTGCGATTCGTTGCACCAGATTTGCAGCGGATTGAGGCCGTGTTCTTCCAGCGGCACTTCGCGCAGCTTGAATACCGCGCCGCGTCCGGCATCGTTGACGAGTTCAGGGAAGGCGTTGGACAGGCCGCCTGCGCCGACGTCGTGGATAGAGATAATCGGGTTTTTGTCGCCGAGTTGCCAGCAGCGGTCGATCACTTCCTGCGCGCGGCGTTCGATTTCGGGGTTGCCGCGTTGTACGGAGTTGAAGTCCAAAGAGGCGTCGTTTGTGCCGGTATTCATGGAAGAAGCCGCGCCGCCGCCCAAGCCGATAAGCATACCCGGGCCGCCCAGTTGAATCAGTAATGCGCCTTCGGGGATTTCGTCTTTATGCGTCTGCTGCGCCTGAATGCTGCCCAAGCCGCCGGCAATCATAATCGGTTTGTGGTAGCCGCGAACCTGACCGTCAAACTTCTCTTCAAAAGTGCGGAAGTAGCCCAAGAGGTTTGGGCGGCCGAATTCGTTGTTGAACGCCGCGCCGCCGATGGGGCCTTCAATCATGATGTCCAACGGCGAGGAAATGTGTTCCGGCTTGCCGTAATCTTGTTCCCACGGCTGTTTGAGGTCGGGGATGTTGAGGTTGGACACGGTAAAGCCGGTCAAGCCCGCTTTCGGACGCGAACCTTTGCCCGTCGCGCCTTCGTCGCGGATTTCGCCGCCCGCGCCCGTTGCCGCGCCCGCAAACGGCGCGATGGCGGTCGGGTGGTTGTGCGTTTCCACTTTCATGATGATATGGGTGTCTTCCTCGTGGAAACGGTAGCCTTGGTTTTCCGCCGCATTCGGATAGAAACGCTCGATTGTCGCGCCTTCGATCACGGATGAGTTGTCTTTATAGGCAACGACCGTGCCTTCGGGATGCGCGTTGTGCGTATCGCGTATCATGCCGAAGAGCGATTTCGGCTGTTTTTCGCCGTTGAGGATGAAATCGGCGTTGAAAATTTTGTGGCGGCAGTGTTCGCTGTTTGCCTGCGCGAACATCATCAGCTCCACATCGGACGGATTGCGCTGCAAAGCCTGATAGTTTTCAACCAGATAATCGATTTCGTCGGCGGAGAGCGCCAAACCCATTTCGGTATTGGCTTTGACCAAAGCCTCTTTACCGCCGCCCAAAACATCGACGGTGGAGAAGGTTTCGGATTCGAGATGGTGGAATAATTTGGAGGCCGTCTGAAAATCGGGCAGCACGGATTCGGTCATGCGGTCGTGCAGCAACGCTGCCCATTGCTGTTTCTC
>NZ_JBQCXF010000294.1:0-3604 GCF_051956635.1 Neisseria sp. P0022.S010
AGTACGCACCATCCGTGCGAATTGCTTATCGGCTGTCCGTCAGCCACTCACGGCTTGACTTCACCCTGTTACAATTCGGCATCTTCACGTTTCTTAATATTACATCATGAGCAACCATTCGTCTTGGTCATCCAAAATCGGCTTTGTGCTTGCTGCGGCAGGCTCGGCCATCGGTTTGGGTGCAATTTGGAAATTCCCTTATACGGCCGGTACAAACGGTGGCGCTGTATTTTTTCTTTTGTTTTTGATTTTTACGATTTTGGTGGCTTTGCCGGTTCAATTGGCCGAGTTTTATATCGGCCGTACGGGCGGTAAAAATGCCATCGACTCCTTCAAAGTATTGCGCCCCGGTTCGCAGTGGCCGTGGTTTGGCCGCATGGGCGTGGCCGCTTGTTTTATTTTGCTGTCGTTTTACAGCGTGGTCGGCGGCTGGGTATTAAACTATGTGGTACACAGTTTTACCGGCGAAATTCACGTTGGTGCAGACTTTAAGGCCCTGTTTGAAAATACGATTTCTTCACCGTTTGGCTCGCTGTTTTACCAAGGTTTGTTCATGCTGATTACCATTTGGGTGGTCAAAGGCGGCATTTCAGACGGCATTGAAAAGGCAAACCGCGTATTGATGCCGGGTTTGTTTATCCTCTTTATCGCACTGGCTATCCGTTCGCTGACTTTGCCCGGCGCAATGGACGGCGTGGCATTTTTGTTGAAACCGGATTGGTCGTATTTAAAGCCCGGCACGATGCTGACTGCTTTGGGGCAGGCGTTTTTTGCCTTAAGTATCGGCGTGTCCGCGATGATTACCTATGCTTCGTATTTGGGTAAAGATCAGGATATGTTCCGTTCCGGCCACATGATTATGTGGATGAACCTGTTTGTGTCGCTGCTGGCCGGTTTGGTGATTTTTCCTGCGGTATTTGCCTTCGGTTTTGAACCCGGTCAAGGCCCTGGTTTGATTTTTGTTGTGCTGCCTGCGGTCTTCATGAAAATGCCGATGGGTACGTATTTATTTGCCGTGTTCATGCTGTTGGTTGTTTTTGCCACGCTGACTTCCGCGTTTTCCATGCTGGAAACCGTCATCGCGGCAACCATCCGCCAAGACGAGAAAAAACGCAGCAGCCACGCTTGGGTAACCGGCATTGCGATTTTCATAGTCGGTATTCCTTCGGCGCTGTCTTTCGGCGTATGGAGCGAGTTTAAAATTTTCGGCAAAACCATTTTTGACTTGTGGGATTTTATTATTTCTGCCGTCATCATGCCGATTGGCGCATTGAGCGTTGCCGTATTTACGTCATGGGTTCAGGATAAACAGTCTGTCCTGCGCGATGCAGGCATGGGCAGCACCATTCCGAAAAACCTGCTTTGTGTGTGGCTGGGCGTGTTGCGCTATCTTGCGCCGATTGCGATTATTGTGGTGTTCATCAACTCTTTGGGTTTGATTTAATCCGATAGTGAACAAACAGTCCGGCGTTGCATTACTTCGCCGGACTGCTTGTTTAAAAATATCATTAAAAATATTAAGGCCGTCTGAAAATTTTTCAGACGACCTTTTTATATACGCGCGAGGCTGATTAGAACTTCGCTTGCAGTCTCAGCCATGCAGTACGGCCGGGTTCGTTCACACGCATGGTTTGAGTACCGGCAGATGGGTCGCCACCACGGCTGACGAATTCAGCATAGGTTTTGTTGAACACGTTGTCCACGCCGCCTTGTAATGTAGCGTATTTGCTGAATTTCCAACCGGCGTTGAGCGAGAATACGCCAAATCCCGAAGAAGCGCCGATGTCTTGGCCGACGATATTGCCTTGGCCTTTGCTGTAACGGTTTTGTTTGGCCACGACGCGCCATAATGCGCCCGCGCTGAATTTGCCGTTGTCAAAGGCGAGGGTGTTGTTCCACTCAAGCGGCGGCGTTTGTGCCAAAGGTTTGCTGTCGGTACGGTTTTTGCCGTGGGTGTAGGCGAGGCTGGTGCCGACTTCCCAGTTAGGCGCAAATGTCCATTTGACTTCGGCTTCGCCGCCAAAGCGTGAAGCGTTGATGTTGCGCACGCCGAAATTCTTGCCTTGGCGCTCCATCATGATGAAGTCTTTGATGTCGCTGCCGAATACGGATACGGAAGCGTGGAGGTTAGGACGTTTCCAGATTACACCAGCATCGATTTGGCGGTTTTGCTCTGCGCGGATGGCTTTGTTTTCAGACTGCAGGCGTTCCCAGTAGTCAGGTGCGCGTTCGGCAATACCGAAGCCGGCATAGTATTTCAGGCCGTTGTCCGTATTTCTTTCCCAGCGCAGGAATCCTGAGTTCAAATTGAATTTTTGATGTTTCAAAACGGGGTTGGTCACGCGTGCGGTATCGTAATGCGCTTTGACTTGGTCATGGCGCAAACCTGCTACCCAGCGTTGATTGTCGGTTTGCTGCCAAGAGGCTTCGGTGAAAATACCCCATTGTTTGAAACTTTGGTTGGGCATGTAAGGCTTGTGGCTGTAGCCGTCGCCGCCACGCTCCATGCGTGTGACGTGGACGTCGTCCAGATAGTCCAAACCGGTTTGCAGGTTGAGCTTGTCCCAGTCGAAAGTGGCTTTCAGACGGCCTGTATCGGTATTGCGTTTAGGGTTGTTGGCATTTTTAATCTGCTTGCCGGCACGGTCGTAGATGGTACGCAGGCTGTATGTGTCCATCACGTGGTCGATTTCGCTTTTACCGTAGCGCAGTTCCAACTCGCTGAACCATGGAGTGAGGTTGCGTTGGGTAAAGCGGATGTTCCACGCATCACGGTCGAATTTGCTGCCGTCCATCATGCGGTCGGCGTAGGCAACCTTGGCCCTGCTGCGCTCGTATGTACCGGCAATGGTGGTGTTTTCTGTCGGGGTAACACCCAGTTGCAACATTTGGCTGTCGCGTTTGAAGTTGGAATGAATGCGGTTGCCGTCGCCGTCTTTATAATCGTCGGCTTCGTTATGGGAGATATTGGTACGGATGTAGCCATATTTGCCGCCGAACTCGGCTTCCAGCGAGCCGTCAAGGCGGTCGTTGCTGCCTGCGGTCAGGGTGGCGTTAATGTTGTAAGGTTTCTCAGTGAAATCAGGATCTTTACGGATAAATTGCACCGAGCCGCTGACCAAGCCCATACCTTGGGTAACGGTTTGCGGGCCTTTAGTGACCACGACTTGATCAAATGAGTTTGGGTGGATATAGGCAGTCGGCGGATCCATGCGCATACCGCAACCGCCATAAATAAACTGGTCGTCGGCATTGACGGAGAGGCGCGAGCCGCCCAAGCCACGGAACAGCGGATCGCCCGAGCTGCCGCCTTTGCGGATGATGCTCATATTAGGCACGGATTGCAAAAGGTCTGCCCCGTCACCGGCAGGGAGGGGTTGCAAAGCAGCTTTGGGGTTGAAAGTAACGCGGTTGGCTTTTTCTTGTTGCGTGCCGGTAACGGTGACAGGGGAAAGGGTAACTGTTTCTTCAGGTACAGGGTCAGTGTCTGCCCATGCTTGGGATACGGCTAAGACGATAGGCAAGATAAGTAATGGTGGGTATTTCATGTGGTTTCTCTCTATTATTAAGCGTCATGTCGAGTAATACTTAAGCAGTATATACA
>NZ_JBQCXF010000295.1:0-3570 GCF_051956635.1 Neisseria sp. P0022.S010
GCCTAATTAATAAATTCTCTCTCTTAATTAATAATTTTGGAGAGAATGCTGAAAAAAATGGAGCTAAATATGATGCTATTCAGGCTGCAAAATACTGTCTTTGTACATTTGTAGATGAATTAGCAGTCCGTGCCGGCTGGGCTGATGAAACTTGGTCAAAGAATAGCTTATTAGTATCTTTTTATGATGAAACTTGGGGTGGAGAACGTTTTTTTGAAATCATTCAAAATTTGAAACAAGATTCTGATAAAAATATTAATTTATTAGAGTTTATATATTTATGCCTGCAATTTGGTTACAAAGGTAAGTACCAGGTTCTAAACAATGGGGAACTTGAGATCGATAAAATTAAAAGAGACTTACTTGCCTTAATTCACAGTAAGCGACCTGACCAAACTGTTAATCTTTTTAAACATAACCCGATTATTACAAATAATATTCAAAGAAAACGCAGACTTGCTATTCCTTTATGGGTAGTTGGCGTATTAGGAGCTGTTGCATTGGGGATAGGCTATTTTACAATGCAATGGTCATTAGGTGATAAATTCAATACCGCCAGCATAAAAGTGAACAGCCTCAAACTTCCTTCAGCAATAACCAAACAACAGGATGCACAAAATACAGTCCGACTACGGCCTTTGTTGGAAAATGAGATTGCTAGGAAATTAGTATCTGTAGAAGATTTTCAAGACAGAAGTACTATTACTATTTTAGGTGATGGCTTATTTGAATCTGGCTCTGCGCAAATACAAGACCAATATTATCCTGTTTTAGCTGCAGTTAGTCAGGCCTTAGATAGTGTAGAAGGACAAATTATTGTTACGGGATACACTGATAATCAGCCAATTCAGAGTTTGAATTTTCCATCTAATTGGCATTTATCACAGGCTCGGGCAGATGCAGTAAAAGAAATTTTATTAAATTACGTTAAAAATGGCGGAACACGCATCCGTTCTGAAGGACGAGGCTCAACCGATCCTGTCGCACCAAACGATACTTTAGAAAACAGAGCTAAAAACCGAAGAGTTGAAATTACATTATTTACTACAGGAACTGGACCCAAACTAGGTAGCACAGTCGAAATAAAAAACGATACCTCCAATTCTCAACCAAACGGTAGTGTAAGCACACAATAATCTATTTTAGATTGATACGGAAAAAATAGACATGAAAAAAATTATTTATTTTCTAGGTTCTCGCTCTTTATGGGTAATGTTGGGTATTACCGGCCTGATTATATTAGTATGGTTTATTGGACCATTGATCTCCATAGGTGAAGTTCGCCCTTTAGTAAGCAAAACTATTCGTTTTACAGTGTGTGCCATTATTATTGGTATTTGGTTGGCTAAAGCCATATTTCGCCAATATCGTGAATCTCGACGAAACGCTGCTTTATTGAAAGAAATTCGAGCAGCCCAAGAGCCTATTTTAAAAAGTGCAAATGATGTTAGCTCTATGAGCCGCCAGTTTGCTGAAATGGACAAAGTATTAAAAAATGCTAAATTTTCTAAATCTAAAAACAGTTTGTTGGCTAGACTAGAAGAAGGTCAATACCTCTACCAAATGCCATGGTATGTTGTCCTAGGGGCAGCAGGATCTGGTAAAACAACTGCACTCAAACGCTCTGGTCTTAACTTCCCTTTAGAGAGCACTTTAGGGACATCTGTAAGTGGCCTAGCAGGTACACGAGATTGTGATTGGTTTCTGTCGGATGAAATAGTATTTCTCGATACAGCTGGTAGATTATCTTTACATGACAATCATAGCAGTAAAGACTCTAGTGACTGGGAAGAGTTTGTAACGCTACTACAACGTTACCGACCTAAACAGCCAATAAATGGAGTATTGGTTACTGTAGGTGTAGATGATTTGTTGGGCGGGAAAACCAACATAACAGAAATCTCAGTAGAACTGCGTAAAAGAATCCATGAAATGCATACTAAATTAGGTATACATTTCCCAGTTTATCTTATGATAACCAAACTGGATTTATTGCATGGTTTTAATGAATTCTTTGACCATCTAACTGAAGAACAAAGAAATCAATATTTAGGAATTCCTCTATCTAATACAGAAGGAATGGAAACTCCTATCGCTACTGCTTCTAATGCCTTAGCAGATATTGTAGATAAATTACGCTCCTCTATGTTGGGCACAGTTCATCAATTAGAATCTACTGAAGATAAAGCTGCAGCTTTTGCATTCCCAGAGGAGTTTGAGCGCCTTAATCAAGCAGTACTTTCTCTATTTAAAGAGCTGTCTAAATCTTCAAAATTTGAGCAACCTATCGCATGGAGAGGTGTTTATTTTTCAAGTGCGACACAAACAGGACAACATCTCAACCCTATACTGGAAGGTTTGCAAAGTGATTTCCAATTATCTAAAAAATACTTGGATTCAAACCAGGCCTCTACTCAGAATAACGAACATAGCTTTTTCTTAAATAGACTCTTTGCTGACGTTATTCTTAGCGAGGCAAATTTAGCTGGCGAGAATAAATCTTGGTTCGTCAAAAAACAAATCTTGTATTGGCTAGGTATTGGAGCTATTGCAACTGTAGTAATTGCATGTTTAACAATGATGCTGAATAGTTACTCAAATAACCAATCATATCTTGAACAGGTTGATCAAAAAGCAACTAACTTAGCTTTAGATGTAAAAAAATATACAGACAGCCCTGATTTACTTAAGGCTGTAACATTTGCTGAACAAGTTAGAGATACAACTACCAGTAAAGAAATTCCAGATTTATTATCCCCTCCTCTGAGCTATCGTATGGGTCTTTATCAAGGTAGCCAAATGAAAGATGTTGGGGAGTCAGCCTATTATAGAATTCTTCAAGACAACGTAATGCCATTAATCAGCTATAAGTTGGATGAACTTCTACGCACAGCTAATGGTTCTAATAATATTAATAGCTATGATGCATTAAAAGCTTATCTTATGATGTTCCACAAAGAACATTTTGATGCTGCTTTTATGCAAAACTGGTTAATGTCCAATTTGTCTAAAACAGAATCATCAGGCATGAGTGACCAACAAAAAAAATCTGTTGAAAAAGCTCTGAATCAGATTCTTTCAAAACAAAGCATTACACCAAGTGTTCCCTATGACGAAGAATTAGTAGAACGTCGTAGACAGGAAATTGCACAAAGAGACATTGCAACCATGGTATTAGAAGATACTATAAACACAGTTACTCTCTCAGGAAAAGAAGGAGTTACACCTGTATCTTTTTCAAGTATGGGTGGTGTGCAAAGTCACTTGCTATTCCGACGTAAGACTGGTGGGGCTTTAAAAGAACCTATTAACTTTATTTATACCAAAGAAGCCTACATTACTAAAGTTTTACCTGCCATGGTTAAATCTGCAGAGCAGTTTTTTAATGAAGACAACTGGGTATTAGGTAACTATGCTTCTTTAGGCCAAAGTAAAGCATCTGTTCTTTCCGATGCCCAAAGAATCTATTTCAGTAATTACATTAAAGTTTGGAATAGTTATTTATCTGATTTGTCATTAGTAACACCAAAGTCATCACGAGAGAGTACTCAAATTGCCAAACTGCTATCT
>NZ_JBQCXF010000296.1:0-3565 GCF_051956635.1 Neisseria sp. P0022.S010
GTGGACCGCGCGTGACGGTCAAGCCCCACGTTACCAGCGGCGCAACGTCTTCCGGCCAGCAATGCTGAATCGGAAGTTTATACAAATCAACGTCTTCGCCTTCCCACACGATTTCCTGACACGGCGCGTTTTTCACCACGTTCGGCGCCATGCTCCAAATATCTTTCAGTAACGGCAGTTTGGAAATCGCGTCTTTAATGCCTTTGGGCGGTTCGGGTTCTTTCAAATACGCCAGCGTCTGCCCGATTTCGCGCAGCTTGGACACACTGTCCGCCCCCATGCCCAGCGCCACGCGTTCGGGCGTGCCGAACAGGTTCGCCAACACGGGATAATCGTAGCGCGTGCCGTCGGGCTTAATCGGGTTTTCAAACAGCAACGCCGGCCCTTCGGCGCGCAGCACGCGGTCGGCGATTTCGGTCATTTCCAAATGCGGCGACACCGGATGCTGAATGCGCTTGAGTTTGCCATAGGCTTCCAATCCGGCGATAAATTCTCGCAAATCTCTGTATTTCATGATTTCATTTTCCTGAACAGGCCGTCTGAAAGCAGACCGCCATTTCGGGTTTGAAAGATAAACCAGTGGCTATTGTACCTGCCAAATCCGTCCATATCCCAACTTTCCGCATCCGAATTTCCATATTTTTTGCAAACTACCGTCAAATTTAAACAATATCTGCTTGTGATTGCTTTCAGACTGCCTTATCTTTGGTAGAATTCCAACTTAATCCAGTCATCAATCAATATCTATCGTGGGACGGCGGCCATGTTTGCATTTTTAGAATCTTTTTTCGTTGAATACGGCTATGCGGCCGTGTTTTTCGTTTTGGTTATTTGCGGCTTCGGCGTGCCGATTCCTGAAGATTTGACGCTGGTAACCGGCGGCGTGATTTCCGGCCTGGGTTATACCAACTCGCATATTATGTTTGCCGTCGGTATGCTCGGCGTATTGGTAGGCGACGGCTTTATGTTTGCTGCCGGCCGGATTTGGGGGCAAAAAATCCTTAAATTCAAACCGATTGCGCGCGTGATGACGCCCAAACGCTATGCCCAAGTACAGGAAAAATTCGACAAATACGGCAACTGGGTTTTATTCGTCGCCCGTTTCCTGCCCGGCCTGCGTACCGCCGTTTTCGTGACCGCAGGCATCAGCCGCAAGGTTTCCTACCTGCGCTTCATCCTGATGGACGGTTTGGCCGCGCTGATTTCCGTTCCGGTTTGGATTTATTTGGGCGAATACGGCGCACGCAATACCGACTGGCTGATGAAGAAAATGCACAGCCTGCAATCAGGTATCTTTATCGTACTGGGCATCGGCGCAGTCATTGTCGGCTGGATTTGGTGGAGAAAACACCGCCGCCATACCTTCTTCCGTGAAAAACTGCACGAAAAACGCGCCGCAAAAGCCAAAAAACAAACCAATCAATAAATCATTCCAGGCCGTCTGAAACACTTCCCCTCTTTCAGACGGCCTCAATCATTCATCAGAAACACCATGAAACAAAAAATCTTCGTCCTCTACACCGGCGGCACCATCGGCATGACCCAAAGCAGCGCCGGCCTGCGTCCCGATACTGCACTCGTCGATAAAGCCCTTGCCCCCTTTTCAGACGGCCTTGATTTCGAATGGCACGTTTGTCAGCCGCTCATCGATTCTTCCGCGGTAACGCTGCAAAACCAACGCGACTGGTTGGAGCTTATTATCGCCAAGCTGCCTGACTATGACGGCATTTTGGTGCTGCACGGCACGGATACCATGGCGTACACCGCCAACCTCTTCGCCCTTTCGCTGCAAGGTTTGGACAAACCCGTTATCCTGACCGGCTCGCAATGGCCTTACGATGCCGCCAACAGTGATGCGCCGCGTAACCTTGCCATCTCCGTTTCCGCCTTCTCGCTCAAACTCAAACAAGTGGCCATTGCCTTTGACGGCAAACTCTTCCCCGCCGTCGGCAGCAGCAAGGTCAGCACCGAGACCGCTGCAGGTTTTGACAACCTGCATTTTGGCACGCTCGCCGAATGGGAGGGAAACAAAGGTTGGCACAATATCCGTACCGCCCCGACCCAACATTCAGACGGCCTCAAACCGCGTCTTCCATCCCCCGAAGCAAAAGTTTCCGTCCGCACGCTGATTCCCGGTTATGCCGCGCAAGAACTTTCAGACGGCCTGCCCCATCTTTCCACCCAAGCCCTGATTCTGCAAAGCTACGGCCACGGCAATGCGCCGAGCGACGATGCGTTTGTCCGAGCCGTCCAAGCCTTTACGCAACAAGGCAAATTGCTGCTCAACATCAGCCAAGTGCCGCAAGGTTGCGCCGCTGCCGTTTATGCCCAAGGCGATGCTTTGCGTCAGGCAGGCATTATTAATGGCGGCAAATGCAACCTTGAAACCGCCACTGCGCTGATGACCCTTGCCGTATCCCATGACTGGAATGCGGATAAGGTGCAACAAGAATTGCGACAATTAAATCTGCTGTAAACCGCCATTTAACATGACTTTTACCGACACCCACTGTCATCTTGCCGACCCTAAACTTGCCAACACGCTGCCTACCGTGCTTGCCGAAGCGCAAGCCGTCGGCGTAGCGCGTTTTATCGTACCGGCAACATCTCCCAAGGATTGGCAGGAAGTTGCGCAGTTGGAAAGGCCGTCTGAAAATATCCATATCGCTTTGGGCATTCACCCATGGTTTTCAGACGGCCTCAACGAAGCGGTATTCCAGGAGTTAAAGTCCGAATTAATCCGGCATCCTCAAGCATGGGTTGGCGAAATCGGCTTGGATTTTTATGGCAAAGAGCAAACCCAAGCACAACGCGACACGCAGACCGACGTCTTTATCCGCCAACTCATCCTCGCCCAAAACCTCAACCGCCGCGTCATCATCCATAATCTGAAAGCTACCGCCGCCATTGCCGCCGCCGTTAAAACCGCCGGTTTCACACAAGGCGGTATCGTTCACGCCTTCTCCGGCAGCGTAGAAGAAGCACAGATTTTGGTGAAACTCGGCTTCAAAATCGGCATAGGCTCGCTGCTACTCAATCCCAATGCAAAAAAAGTCCGTGCCGCCTTACAAGCTTTAAACGACACGGATTTCGTTCTCGAAACCGACAGCCCTTTTATGCTCGGCCATGAAACCAATACACCAGCCAACATCCGACGTATCGCCGAAATTGCCGCCGAATTGCGCGGCATACCGCTGACACAACTGGCTGAAATCACCGAGCAAAACGTGGATTCCCTGCTCCATACTTCCCCTTAATATGCCGACCTCAAAGCATCAAAAAGCCTTGCCCTGCCATTTCGTTTCCAAACCGACACACTCTGCCTTTCCTACCCCATATTCATGAATAAAAAGCGATACAAGGCCGTCTGAAAAAATGTTTTTAGCACAAAATATCGCTAATTCTCCTATTTCAGCTTTTTAAAACCGTATTTTTCCTTTGATTGATAAAAAGTATTACCCATATTATTGGGCAAACTTTTTATTTACGTTAAAATGTGCTTTTTTTTGATAATAAGGCCGTCTGAAAAAGGCGGAAAATACTTATGGCAGAACAACATACACAC
>NZ_JBQCXF010000297.1:0-3560 GCF_051956635.1 Neisseria sp. P0022.S010
CGTATGTACAGCCGCTACGCCGAGCGCAACCGCTGGCAGGTCGAAATCGTTTCCGCCAATGAAAGCGAATTGGGCGGCTATAAAGAAGTCATCGCCCGCATTATCGGCTTGGGCGCATACAGCCGTCTGAAATTTGAATCCGGCGGCCACCGCGTGCAACGCGTCCCTGCTACCGAAAGCCAAGGCCGTATCCACACCTCCGCCTGTACCGTTGCCGTCATGCCCGAAGCGGACGAACTCGAAGACATCGAGTTGAACCCAGCCGATCTGCGCATCGACACCTTCCGTGCATCCGGCGCGGGCGGTCAACACATCAACAAAACCGACTCCGCCGTCCGTATTACCCACTTGCCGACAGGCATGGTGGTCGAATGCCAAGACGGCCGCAGCCAACACGCCAACAAAGCGCAGGCAATGAAAGTCCTCGCTGCCCGCCTGAACGACGCACAAAAACGCGAAGCCCAAGCCAAAGAAGCCGCTGAACGCAAATCCCTGATCGGCAGCGGCGACCGCAGCGAACGCATCCGCACCTACAACTACCCACAAGGTCGCGTTACCGACCACCGCATCAACCTTACCCTGCACAAACTGGATTTTGTGATGGACGGCGATTTAGAAGAAATCACCAATGCCCTGATTGCCGAGCATCAAGCCGAGCTTTTGGCAGCAATGGGGGATTGATGGATTTGGTCCATTGCGTTTATACTTTTCAGACGGCCTGATGACATATGTTAATATGGCCGTGTATATGTTATCCCGAAGTGATAAATGCAGCACCAGCTGCGCCACAGCAACACCCTTCTACAATCACCGAATGAGAGGACACAAAATGGCAAAAATCCTGATCGCACCGGTATCTGCCGGTCTGAGCGCCGATGCAGCGGCAAAAGCATTTGCAGCAGCATTAAATGCGCAAGTTTTCCAAGCCGTTGACCCTGCTGCCGAAACCCTGTTGGCTCAAGGCAAAAGTGACGATTGGTTTGACGCACTTGTCGGTAAAGTTGCAGCATTAAATGCAGACAATCTCGTTATCGAAGGCATCACTCCTGATGCGGACAAATTGTTCTTGGCAGGCAAAAACGTTGAATTGGCGCTGTCTTTGGATGCAGGCGTTGTATTGGCGCTGAAATCCGACAACACTGATGCCGCTGCCGTCACTCAACAATTGAATCTTGCCAAACAGCTCTATACCAACTCTCCAGGCTTATTGGAAGGCTTTATCATTGACGGCGCAGCCGCTGCTTTGGGCGCACAAGTTGCCGAACAAACCGGCCTGACTTTCTTCGGCTCCAGCGACAAACTGCAAGACGTATCCGCTTTGGCCAAACGCGAAGCCAAACGCCTGTCTCCAGCCCAATTCCGTTACAACCTGATCGATTTTGCCCGCAAAGCCGATATGCGCATCGTTCTGCCTGAAGGCGCAGAACCGCGCACCGTCGCCGCTGCCGCCATCTGCCACGAAAAAGGCATCGCTCGTTGCGTACTGTTGGCTACCCGCGAAGAAGTTGAGGCCGTAGCTAAAGAACGCGGCATCTCCCTGCCTGATTCTTTGGAAATCATTGATCCTGCTTCTTTGGTTGAGCAATACGTTGGGCCGATGTGCGAATTGCGCAAATCCAAAGGCCTGACTCCTGAAGACGCACGCAAACAGCTGCAAGACACCGTCGTACTCGGCACCATGATGATGGCTCAAAACGACGTAGACGGTTTGGTTTCCGGTGCAGTCCACACTACTGCCAACACTATCCGCCCTGCCCTGCAACTGATTAAAACCGCTCCGGGCGCAAGCCTTGTATCCAGCGTATTCTTCATGTTGCTGCCTAACCAAGTATTAGCATTTGCCGACTGCGCGGTTAACCCAAACCCAACTCCGGAACAACTGGCCGACATCGCCATCCAATCTGCCGACAGCGCCAAAGCCTTCGGTATCGATCCAAAAGTAGCCATGATTTCCTACTCTACCATCAACTCAGGCAGCGGCCCTGATGTCGATGCGGTGATCGAAGCAACCAAACTGGCGAACGAAAAACGCCCTGATTTGGCCATCGAAGGTCCGTTGCAATACGATGCGGCTACCGTTCCATCTATCGGCCAATCCAAAGCTCCGGGCAGCGCTGTTGCCGGTCAAGCAACCGTTTTGGTTTTCCCAGACCTCAATACCGGCAACTGTACTTACAAAGCCGTACAACGCAGCGCCAACGTCCTGAGCGTAGGCCCGTTGTTGCAAGGTTTGCGCAAACCGGTTAACGACTTGTCCCGCGGCGCATTGATTGAAGACATCGTCTTCACCATCGCCCTGACTGCCGTTCAAGCCAAACAAATGCAAGGCTGATTGACAAGCTGATGCTTTACAATCAAAGGCCGTCTGAAACCGATGTTTCAGACGGCCTTTCGTATCTTTGCGCCAACTATATTATAATTCGCCATTATTTTCCGAAAGACTGCCCCAATGACTGCCTACCAGCAACAACTAGCCGACAAAAAGCAATATCTTCAGCAACTTTTCCAAGGACTGGATTTCCCTGAAATCGAAGTCTTTGAATCTCCGGAACAGCATTACAGAATGCGTGCCGAGTTCCGTATCTGGCATGAGGGCGGTGAAATGTTTTACGCCATGTTTGAGCGCGGGCAAAAGGCAAGCGGGGCAAGCCTGATCCGTTGCGACCAATTTCCTGCCGCATCCGAATCCATCAATGCCTTGATGCCGAAATTGATTGAAGCCACATCCAATCATCCCGAGCTGAAAAACCGCTGGTACGCCGTCGAATTTTTGTCCACGTTAAGCGGCGAAATGCTGGTTACCATGATTTACCACAAGAAGCTGAACGAAGCATGGCAACAAGCCGCGCAAGAGCTGGCGCACAATTTGGGCATCCACATTATCGGCCGCAGCCGCGGACAGAAAATCGTATTGAGCCAAGATTTTGTGACCGAAACGTTGGAAGTCAACGGCAAAACCTTCCGCTATCGTCAAATCGAGGGCAGCTTTACCCAACCCAATGCCCAAGTGTGCCAAAAAATGCTGACGTGGGCGTGTGATGCTGCGCAAAACTTAGGCAAAGACCTGCTTGAGCTGTACTGCGGCAACGGCAATTTCACCCTGCCGCTTTCGCAACATTTCAATCAAGTGTTGGCAACCGAAGTCTCCAAAACTTCTGTCAATGCCGCCCAATGGAATATTGAAGCCAACCAAATTACCAATCTCAAAATCGCCCGCCTGTCTGCGGAAGAATTTACCGAGGCCTACACGCAAAACCGCGAATTCCGCCGCCTGCAAGAACAAGGCATCGATTTGAAAAACTATGATTTTTCAACTATTTTTGTCGATCCTCCACGCGCCGGTGTTGATGATGAGACGCTCAAATTGGTTGCCCGATTCGACAACGTCCTCTATATTTCCTGCAACCCTGAGACCCTACGCACCAACCTCGATACGCTCTGTCAAACCCATACCATCGAACGCGCCGCCCTGTTCGACCAATTCCCATTTACCCACCATATCGAAAGCGGCGTTTGGTTGAAGAAAAAATAAAACCATACAAAAAGGCCGTCTGAATGTT
>NZ_JBQCXF010000298.1:0-3549 GCF_051956635.1 Neisseria sp. P0022.S010
TCTTTAAATTGTGAAGGAACGGATATGGCAAGTGGCAATCCGATTTTGAACGCGCTCAATCGCGTCAGCCTGGTGGCGCAAATCGCCATCGGCTTGGTTTTAGGTATTATTGTGGGTGCAGTTTCGCCGCAAGTCGGTATCAGCGCAGGACTGCTGGGCAGCCTGTTTGTCGGTGCGCTTAAGGCTATCGCGCCGATTTTGGTATTTGTTTTGGTGACTGCCGCTATTGCGCAACACCAAAAAGGCAATCAGGCCCACATCAAACCGATTTTAATTTTGTATATTTTCGGTACGTTTGCTGCGGCTGTGGTGGCAGTTATTGCCAGTATGGCATTCCCGACCACGCTGATTCTGCGTACGGCCAGCGATGTATCCGTTGCGCCGCCTTCCGGCATTGTCGAAGTGCTGAAAACGCTGCTGATGAATTTGGTGGCCAACCCGATTAACGCGCTGGCCAATGCTAACTATATCGGCATTTTGGCTTGGGCTTTGGTATTGGGTGCGGCTTTGCGCCATCACGGCTCGGATACGACCCGCCAAGTGGCGGCCGATTTGGCCGATACCGTTTCGACGGTTGTGAAATGGATTATCCGTTTTGCGCCGCTGGGTATTTTCGGCTTGGTGTCTTCTACCATTGCGGAAACCGGTTTTGAAGCGCTTGCCGGTTATATGCAGCTGTTGGCCGTATTACTCGGCTGTATGCTGTTTATTGCTTTGGTGGTCAACCCGATTATTGTGTGGTCGCAAATCCGCCGAAATCCTTTCCCGCTGGTGTTTATCTGCCTGCGCGAAAGCGGCGTTTATGCCTTCTTTACCCGTTCTTCCGCCGCCAATATCCCTGTGAATATGGCATTGGCGAAAAAACTGGGTTTGCACGAAGACACTTACTCAATCTCCATTCCATTGGGTGCTACCATCAATATGGCCGGTGCGGCAATCACCATTACCGTTTTGGCGATGGCTGCGGCGCACACGCAAGGCATTACGGTTGACTTCGCCACTGCCCTGCTGCTGAGCCTGGTGGCTACCGTCAGCGCGTGCGGTGCATCCGGTGTGGCCGGTGGCTCGTTGCTGCTGATTCCTTTGGCGTGCAGCCTGTTCGGTATCGATAATGATGTGGCCATGCAGGTGGTTGCCGTCGGCTTCATCATCGGCGTGATTCAAGACTCTGCAGAAACTGCGTTAAACTCTTCCACCGACGTCTTGTTTACTGCCGCTGCCGATTTGGGCCGTCAACGTAAAGAGTGATTTTTAAGGGCAACCTAAATCCAGCAAAGGCCGTCTGAAAAGTTTCAGACGGCCTTTGTTTTATGTAAAGCAAAGGGATTTTTAGATGGTCAAGCCGATAGATTGGTTTGATCGGACTGACGGTATCCGCTGTCATCAGTTGGATTTTTCCCGTAAAATACAGTCTTGAATGTATTTGAACACTTCTTTTCAGACGGCCTGACCGTCTTATCACATTTGCAAAAACAATGATTAAAAAAATATTCTCATGGTTCGAATCCCGAATCGACCCCTATCCCGAAGCCGCCCCGAAAACGCCTGAAAAAGGGCTGTGGCGGTTTGTCTGGAGCAATATCGAAGGCTTGCGCAAATGGATTGCCGTATTGGCGGTGTTTACCGCCGGTATCGGCATCATGGAAGCCCTGCTGTTTCAATTTATGGGCAAAGTCGTGGACTGGCTCGGCAAATACACGCCCGCGACCCTGTTTGCTGAAAAAGGCTGGGCGTTGACGGCGATGGCGGGGATGATGGTGTTTTTTGCCCTCTGGACCTTCCTCGCGTCCAACGTGCGCCTGCAAACCCTGCAAGGCGTGTTCCCCATGCGCCTGCGCTGGAATTTCCACCGCCTGATGCTGGGGCAGAGCCTCGGTTTCTATCAGGACGAATTTGCCGGCCGCGTGTCCGCCAAAGTCATGCAGACCGCGCTGGCGATGCGCGACGTGGTGATGACGGTTGCCGACATGGTTGTGTATGTGCTGGTGTATTTCATCACGTCCGGCGTGATTCTGATTTCGTTCGACGGCTGGCTGCTGTTGCCCTTTATCGGCTGGATTATCGGCTTCGCCTTGGTGATGCGCTTCCTGATTCCCAAGCTTGGGAAAACCGCCGCGCGTCAGGCGGATGCGCGTTCGCTGATGACCGGCCGCATTACCGACGCCTATTCCAACATCACCACCGTCAAACTCTTCTCCCACGGCGCGCGCGAAGCGGCCTACGCCAAGCAGTCGATGGAAGAATTTATGGTGACGGTACACGCCCAAATGCGTTTGGCGACGCTTCTGCACACCTGCAGCTTCATCGTCAACAGCTCGCTGACCGCCGGCACGACCGCGCTGGGAATCTGGCTTTGGTATCACGGGCAAGTCGGCGTCGGCGCAGTGGCTACCGCCACCGCCATGGCGTTGCGCGTCAACGGTTTGTCGCAATACATCATGTGGGAATCCGCCCGATTGTTTGAAAACATCGGCACTGTCGGCGACGGCATGGCAACCCTGTCCAAGCCGCACACCATCCTCGACAAGCCGAACGCCCTGCCGCTTAAAGTCACCCGAGGCGAAATCAAGTTTGAACACGTCGATTTCTCCTACGAAGCCGGCAAACCGCTCCTCAACGGCTTTAATCTGAACATCAAACCTGGCGAAAAAGTCGGCTTGATCGGCCGCAGCGGCGCGGGCAAATCCACCATCGTCAACCTGCTCCTGCGCTTTTACGAACCGCAAAGCGGCACGATTTCGATCGACGGCCAAAACGTGGACAGCGTTACCCAAGAAAGCCTACGCGCTCAAATCGGTTTGGTGACGCAAGATACCTCCCTGTTGCACCGCTCCGTCCGCGACAACATTATCTACGGCCGTCCCGATGCGACCGAAGCCGAAATGATTTCCGCCGCGGAACGCGCCGAGGCCGCCGGTTTTATTCCTAACTTAAGCGACGCCAAAGGCCGGCGCGGCTATGATGCACACGTTGGCGAACGCGGCGTGAAACTTTCCGGCGGCCAGCGCCAACGCATCGCCATCGCCCGCGTTATGCTTAAAGATGCGCCGATTCTATTGCTTGACGAAGCCACCAGCGCGCTCGACTCCGAAGTCGAAGCCGCCATCCAAGAAAGCCTCGACAAAATGATGGAAGGCAAAACCGTGATTGCCATTGCCCACCGCCTCTCCACCATCGCCGCGATGGACCGCCTCATCGTCTTGGACAAAGGCCGTATCATCGAAGAAGGCAGCCACACCGAATTGCTCGAGAAACAAGGCCTGTACGCCAAACTTTGGGCACACCAAAGTGGCGGCTTCTTGAGTGAGCATGTCGAGTGGGAAAACAATTAAACGCTTTGAAAGAAGATAAAAGGCCGTCTGAAAACATTTTCAGACGGCCTTTATTAATGAAGCAAGGGCAGGCGGGATAACCGCTTTTTTAGTTGAAACCTTAGTTTTTTACAGCCCCAGCGACCAAGCATTTTGGTGTTCGGACAAGTCTTCCAAGCGGTTTTCGTAATGGGCGAAGATTTCTTCGATGATTTCGTCTTCGTCGTCGATGACGCGG
>NZ_JBQCXF010000299.1:0-3534 GCF_051956635.1 Neisseria sp. P0022.S010
CATCAGGCCAACTGATAAAATACTTTTCAACTTCATTGTGTTACAAAATCTTATAAATTCTTACGAGGTACTTAGGCCGTCTGAACGTTTCAGACGACCTTTTATTTATTTCTGATGCGCTTTCAAACGCAAAGCAAACATGACGACCACAACACCGACAACCAAAGCGCAACCCATCGCCAAATGAATACCATCCAACATTGCCTGTTGCGGCATATCTGCGCTGGAAAGTTTCTCACCGATATTGGTCGCACCGACAAAAAACGCCGCACCGATGGCACCGGCAATCGGGTTGATGGTAGTCAGAATAGCCGCACCGTGCGGATTAAGTGTTTTCGGCAACGCGTTCAGACCATGAGTTTCGCCGGTTACACAAGCAGACACGGAAAGCGCCAACAGCGTAAACATCGCCGTCAACATTACCACTTGCGTATCAATCCGCAGAAACAGCCACAATACCGCCAGCGACACCACCAGCATCACTGTTGCCGGCAAGACGACAAAACGTCCGCCCTTTTTGTCCAACAATTTGCCAAACAACGGCGCGGCAACCGCTTGGGCAATACTCGCAGGCATCAGGATCAAGCCGGTTGCCGTACCGGTCAGCATCAGCACTTGCTGCGTGTACATCGGCACCATCAATTCCAAGCCCAAGAACAGGAATATCGCACCGGCCAAAATCACAACGCAATATCCGAACTGTTTGTATTCAAACGCACGAAGGTTCAACAACGGCGTAGCCAAACGGAATTGACGGTGCGCAAACCAACCCACCAGCACAACGGAAGCGGCAAAGAGCAGGATAAATTCCACCAACGGCATATGGGCAAAATTACTGCTCGCATAAACCAGCCCGCCGAAGCCCGCAATCGACAGCACAGCCGACAACATATCAATTTTCGGACGGCTGATGTTGCTCAAATTGACCGTCAAATATTTGCCCACCAGCACCATTTTGCGCGTTTCAAACCATTGAATCACGCCTGCCGTAATCGGCGTAAATGCCCCCATGACCAGCAAAAAACCCGTCGTCAGCCATTGAACCGTGGTCTTATCGACACCAAAATCCTTCATAATCGGCGTGAGTGCGACATTCAGCAACGTGTCATTGAGATAACCGAAAAATGCGCCGATGAATAAGGTGGCGACAATGGTTTTAGCAGGAAAGTCGGGATTGTCGGCATAGTATTCGTGTGCCGTTTCGCCCTCTTGTGAATCAGAAGCGTGCATAATAATTTGAAATATCAGCGAGACCGTTATTTTAGCATAAACCATTTTGACAGGCCGTCTGAAACCTTGACCGCTTCCCCAGATAACACTAAAATTTAGAATTGTTTTCATTTTTATTATTAAACAGGAGAAAAGCATGTCAAAGAAAGTCAGCATCTTGGTCGGCAGTCTGCGTAAAGGCTCGTTTGCACGCAAAATCGCACAAAACGTCATTCCCATGTTCCCCGAAGGCTACGAAGCGCAAATCGTCGAAATCGGCCATTTGCCTTTGTACAACTTCGACTACGACGATCCTGCCGTTACCGACTTCCCTACTCCGTCCAGCTATACCGAATTCCGTGAAACCATCAAAGCCTCTGCCGGCGTATTGTTCGTGACTTCCGAAAACAACCGTACTGTCCCGGCCTGCCTGAAAAACGCCATCGATATCGGCTCCAAACCCAATGCCGATGTTGCCTGGAAAAAAACACCTGCCGGTATCATCAGCCATTCAGTCGGCAAAATGGGCGGCTATAGCGCGCAAAAAAATCTGCGCCTTGCCCTTTCGTATTTCGATATGCCGCTGACCGGCCAACCGGAAGTGTTCCTCGGCAACTCGCCTACCCTGTTTGACGACAACGGCCAGCTCATCGAATCCGCGCGCGGCTTTGTTCAAGGCTATATCGACCAATTGGTCGCCTTGATTGAGAAAAACCCTAAATAATCGGGATTGAAGCATACAGGCCGTCTGAAAAACAAAATTTCAGACGGCCTCATCTTTTGCAAAAAATCAGTTTTTCGACAGTTCCTAAATTTTTACTAATTGAGTGCAGTTATAATCACTATCCACCCACCCTCCGGAGAACTTCCATGCGCGTATTATTGGTTGAAGACGATGCCATGATTGCCCAAGCCGTCAGTGCTAACCTGAAAGACACCGGCTACGCTGTCGATTGGGTCAGCCGCGGTTCAGAAGTTGCCGCAACAGTGGCGGCGCAGGCATACGATTTGCTGCTCTTGGATTTGGGTTTGCCCGGCAAAGACGGTTTGGACGTATTGGCGCAAATCCGCAGCGGCGGCTGTACCGTCCCTGTCTTAATCGTGACCGCGCGCGATGATTTGCACAGCCGCCTCACCGGCCTAGACGGCGGCGCAGACGACTACATCGTCAAACCCTTCGACATGGCGGAACTGCAAGCCCGTATGCGCGCCGTATTGCGCCGACACGGTGGGCAGACGCAAACGCTGCTGAGCAACGGCATCATCACGCTCAACCCTTCCACCCATCAGGCGGAAGTGGTCGGGCAGGAACAGGCCATCATGCTCAGCAACAAAGAATTTGCCGTCCTCCAAGCCCTGCTACTGCGTCCGGGCGTGATTCTGTCGCGCAGCGATTTGGAAGACAAAATCTACGGCTGGGGTGAAGAAGTTGAAAGCAACGCCGTTGACTTCCTAATTCACGCCTTACGCAAAAAACTCGGCAAAGAAGCGATTCAAAACGTCCGCGGGGTCGGCTGGCTAGTTGCACAAAACAACCAGGCCGTCTGAAAAACCAAAACAACACCAACACACAAACCATGCAACGCCTTATCCACACCATCAAACAATCCCTGCAAGTTAAGATCAGCCTCGCCCTGATCTGTATGCTCCAGCCCCTCTCCATTCTTGCAGGCATATTTTCATATTACGATACTTATCACGAGACCCAAGAGGTTCAAGACGACCTGTTGCGCCAAGTCGCGAACTATCTCGACCCGAGCGATGCCGATGACGAGAAGCACTCGCTCGACAACGACAACAAGATTTCCGTTCAATTTCCCAATACGCCCAACCCCATTGTCAGCCTGCCTGAGCAGATTTCAGACGGCCTGCACACCATTCAGGCTGATGACGACGACGATTACTACCGCGTTTATACCCGTAATACCAAGCAAGGCCGCATCGCCGTCATGCAGGAAAGCGACTACCGTGAAGAGCTGGCCGAAATGGCCGCCGTGCAGAGCATCCTCCCCATGCTCCTCGCCCTACCCCTGATTATCCTACTCACCGTCTGGATTACCCACCGCGCCATGCGTTCCGTCAAAACCCTGTCCAACGATTTAGAACAGCGCCAAATCAACGACCTCTCGCCGATGGACACGCAAGACATTCCCAGCGAAATCCAAGGCTTTGTCGTCGCTATCAACAACCTGTTGCAGCGTACCGACGAAAACGTCCGCCAACAGCAACGCTTTATCGCCGATGCCGCACACGAATTGCGCAGCCCCATGACCGCCCTTTCCCTTCAGGCAGAGCGGCTCAACAATATGCAGCTGTCCGCCGAAG
>NZ_JBQCXF010000300.1:0-3528 GCF_051956635.1 Neisseria sp. P0022.S010
AACGAGTCGTTGACGGCGGTGGTGTGCGGGAAGATGAAGGGGAAGGGTAGTTGTGCGGACGGCGAGGAGATATTTAGGGGTAATGATGCGGAGTGTAAGCCTTTTATGGGGTGACAATAGGGTGGAAAGGAGATAAGAAAGTAAAGCTCGGGCACGTCTTTTGGTAGGCTGCTCTTAACCTCGAGTACTGCATTATTGTCTTAACCCGTTTTATTATTTTGACGAACTGAATATTTCAAATCCAGTACCTTATGTTGACACTGCCACCAGCCGGCAGAAGGTAATGCCCTGATCAGAACTATTGGAAATTAACTGTAAATTGAGCAGAAAAAGTTTGAAAGTAGAGAAATTGGTAGTTTAAGTTATTGATGCAACATTATTCAGATGGCCCGAGTGGTCATGGGTAAGGACAATAAAAGATAAGGCTGCAGACAAATTACACCAAGCAAAGATAGCATTGTCTGCAGGGTAAAAAGCTGGTTGATACAGCAAACAGATATCTGTGTATCTATTTTGAAAGGCTATATCGAGAAACTGCACATCACTCCGTCAATATCGACAAGATAAGGTATAGCAGAATGCACGATCAAAGGCTACGGCGGCAAAACAGATGGCACCTAGAAAAACATCAGCTACAGACCTGCATTATCGCAAACCCCTTTGCAACAACTCATCGACGGAAACGCAAATCAAACACAACCGAATATTTGTTGAAAAACCCGTTATGTAGTTGAACAAAGCTTTGTTACGTTTCACTGTAAATCAGGCTGTGAACCTAATTTGCTTTAGGCAACATGGGTGTGCAACGCTATTCGAAAGCGATATGTTTGAATCGTTGAACCGGTTAACAGCTTACTTGCGCTTGTTTGCTCCTACAAGATGCGAGTATTGGGAAGATAAAAGGAAACTGTCAAATCCCTGTGTTTGAATTTTGGCTGTTGGGGATGAAGGATTTTTTGCAAAGGTCTTAGGCCGTCTGAAAACTTGATAGAAGCAGTCGTCTGTTAAATATGCGATAATGCGGGAGATTTCATGGGTGTGGTAGAAACATGGTTGAGACTGTCCGGTGGGAATTATGCCGGACAACGATGGAATCGGTTTGCTTGAAACGCCCGCTTTGCGGGTTTTTTTATGGGAAGGAATGGTCATGCCTAATCCGCTTTATCGGCAACATATTATTTCAATTTCAGATTTGACGACGGAGCAGCTCGAATTGCTGCTTCAGACGGCCTTGAAGTTGAAAAAGCAGCCTCGTGAAGATTTGCTTGAAGGCAAGTTGATTGGTTCGTGCTTTTTTGAACCGTCCACCCGTACGCGTTTGTCTTTTGAAACGGCGGTACAGCGTTTGGGTGGGAAAGTTATCGGTTTTTCCGATGGCGCGAATACCAGTGCGAAAAAGGGTGAAACGCTTGCGGATACTGCGAGGATTATTTCCAGCTATACGGATGCGATTATTCAGCGACACCCGAAAGACGGTGCGGCCCGTGTGGCGGCCGAGTTTTCGAGCGTGCCCGTGATTAATGCCGGCGATGGTACCAACCAACATCCGAGTCAGACGCTTTTGGACTTGGTAACGATTTATGAAACGCAGGGCAGTTTGAGCAATTTGAAGATTGCGATGGCCGGTGATTTAAAATATGGCCGTACGGTACATTCATTATGTCAGGCGCTGAAGCGTTGGGGTTGTGAATTTGCGTTTGTTTCCCCTCCCAGCTTGGCGATGCCGGACTATATCACTGAAGAGCTGGAAGAGGCAGGTTGCCCTTATCAAATTTTGCCCGGCTTGGAAGAAGCGGTCGAATGGGCGGATATTTTGTACATGACCCGCGTTCAGCGTGAACGTTTTGATGAGCAGGAATTTGCCAAAATCCAGGGTAAATTCAATCTTGATGCGTCAATGTTGGCAAATGCCAAACTCAATTTGCGCGTCTTGCATCCTTTACCGAGGGTAGATGAAATTCATCCGAATGTGGATAAAACACCTCATGCCTATTATTTTGAACAGGCAACCAACGGTGTGTATGCACGGATGGCGATTTTGTCTTTGGTATTGAACGAAGAAGTTTAAGGAGCGAAAGATGGAAAACTCAAAACTCAGCGTGGAAGCGATCGAACAAGGTACGGTCATTGACCATATTCCTGCCGGTAAAGGCTTGGCCATTTTAAGGCAGTTCAAGCTGTTGCATTATGGCAATGCAGTAACGGTTGGCTTCAATTTGCCCAGCAAAACGCAGGGCAGCAAAGACATTATTAAAATCAGCGGCGTATGGTTGGATGCCAATGCGGCAAACCGTTTGGCTTTGTTTGCCCCTGAGGCAGTGGTCAACAAAATCGATCGGTTTAAGGTCGTTGAGAAACAGCATTTATCATTGCCGGATGAAATTTCGGAGGTATTCCGCTGTCCGAATACCAATTGCGCCAGTCATGGCGAGCCGGTCATCAGCCGTTTTTATGTCCGCTCACATCATGGGCAGACGCGTTTGAAATGTCATTATTGCGAAAAAACCTTCTCGCGTGATTCGGTTGCCGAAGCCTGATAAAAATCTCAGGCCGTCTGAAAATACGGCTATACGGTTTGAGTTGTTTGCTTGATACATTAGATGATAAAAAGCAAGATATTAAGCCAAGTTGCGTTAAAATTACGTTAAAATGATGCCTTCCGGGTTGATGACATTATTCGCCCGAAAGGCATTATTTTTTAATAACATGATACGAAATGTAGGAAAACTCATGCACTCATCCATACAAAGCCGGTTTGCCCCAATTTTATACGTCTTGATTTTCTTTGCCGGATTTTTAGCCGCACAAGTTTGGTTTAATCAGCAAGCCTATTTGGCCAATCTTCCCCTTTTGGTTACAGCCATTTCTGCCGTTGCATTTGTTTGGTTGATTTGGGCCGTCGTCTCTGCGCGATCCAAAGCTAAAAGCAAGATGTTGCACCGTGAGCAGCTGATTCAAAAAGAGAGCATTCATCCGGTTTTACATGCGACGTTGCAGCGTTCTGACGGTCAAACGGATTTATTGGTTTTGGTTGTCCGCAATAGCGGTAAGGGCTTGGCGAAGAATGTGCGTTTTGAGGCAGAGCCTTTGCCGGATCACTTGCCGAGCAAGCTGGTTGCCGATGCAGTGATGCGCTTGGAAATGTTTTCCGGCGGCGTGGATATGCTGGCATCGGGCGAATTGTATGGCGGCGTGTTTGCAAGCATGTTGGCGCTGGCTGCCGAATTGCCGGATCAGACATTTGGCGGCGTGTTGAAACTGAAGGCCACTTATGAAAATGCCTTTGGCGATCAATGCACTTCTGAAAGCATTTTGGATTTGAGCATACTGAATTTCAATTTGTCAGAAATTAAATCCAGCGGCGAGCAAAAGCCCCGCAAGAAATTGTTGTATTGATATTCAAAATATGCAGGCCGTCTGAAACCGAAATACTTGTTTTCAGACGGCCTGTTGTTATTTTTCAAATGATTTTTGAAGAAAAAGAGGCGTATCGGGTATAATAATCAAAGAATTCGAAACGGATTGTCA
>NZ_JBQCXF010000301.1:0-3528 GCF_051956635.1 Neisseria sp. P0022.S010
CTATTCTCGGAGCGGTAACGCCTGTACCCGATACCTTGAGCGAATACCAATTTGCCGGACTGTTGCGTGGTTCGCGGACGGAGCTGGTAAAATGTATCGGCAATGATTTGCAAGTGCCTGCCCGTGCTGAAATCGTGTTGGAAGGCGTGATTCATCCAAACGAAACCGCGCTGGAAGGCCCATACGGCGACCACACGGGCTATTACAACGAGCAGGACCATTTTCCTGTGTTTACGGTCGAACGCATCACCATGCGTGAAAACCCGATTTACCACTCTACCTACACAGGCAAACCACCCGATGAGCCTGCTGTTTTGGGCGTGGCGTTGAACGAGGTGTTCGTCCCGCTTTTGCAAAAGCAGTTCCCCGAAATCACCGATTTCTATCTGCCACCCGAAGGCTGCTCCTACCGCATGGCGGTGGTCAGCATGAAAAAACAGTACGCCGGACACGCCAAGCGCGTGATGATGGGCTGCTGGTCGTTCCTGCGCCAGTTTATGTACACCAAATTCATCATCGTGGTGGATGACGATGTGAACGTGCGCGACTGGAAAGAAGTCATCTGGGCAGTCACCACGCGCATGGATCCCGTACGCGATACCGTTTTGATGGAAAACACGCCCATCGACTACCTCGACTTCGCCAGCCCCGTCAGCGGACTCGGCGGCAAAATGGGTTTGGATGCGACCAACAAGTGGCCGGGCGAAACCGACCGCGAATGGGGTCGTGTGATCAAAAAAGACCCTGCCGTTACGGCCAAAATCGATGAGATTTGGGAGAGTTTAGGCTTGTAGATGTCATTTCTATTGGAATTTATACTTCAAATCGTGATGGAAATGATTGGGGCAGTGTTTGAAGGTACGGTAGAAATATTGAGGCTCGATTGGAGAAAAAGAAAACTCTCCAAAGAAGGCTTGATAATGTTGACCGTATGGTCTGCCGTCATTGTTGCACTGATTGTGTATATGGTCATTCCTAAGTAAACATCTTATTCTGACAATACATCTGTTAAAAGGCCGTCTGAAACTTTTGGGTTTCAGACGGCCTTTAATTTGAAAATTTAGCGCGGTTTGAGCCACTTCCATTGTTCTTGTATGGTTTCTTGCAGGGCTTTTTGTTTTTCTGCCGGTGTGTTCATGCCATTGGTCAAGCGGCTGTAATCAAGGGTAATGGAAGGGTTTTGTACGGTTCCGCCGATTTTGAGGGGAAACGGTTTGTTTTTGGGTTGCAGTACGTTGCTGATAAGCAGGTTTTCGGACAGCTTTTGGGTATTCAAATCGGTATAGCCGCTGCTGACAACGTGCAGGCTGTCGGAAAACAGTTCGGTGTTGATATGATGGCTGATGCCTTTCTCGATTTCACTATTAAGGATGAAATGATGGAAAGGGGTTTTGAGGTTGCTGTTGTCGATTTTTTCCGAAGAGATGCCGTTTTTCAGAATGCTGTCCATATCGATGCCGTGCCATGCGCCGTTGGTAATATCGAGGAGCAGGCTGCCGTTTAGGGCTTGTATCATTTGCGCGCGGTCGTTACCGGAAGTTTGAATGTCGATAACGGCGTCGCCGCTGCCGCTGAAGCTGTGGAAGCCGAACAAGTCCTGCAGCAGCGGCTGAATTTGTATGCCTTTTGCGTTTTGCTGAAGGTGGTAGGAAGCGGGTTCGGTGGCCGCAATACTCAGTCCGCCTTCTGTTTTGCCGCCATAAAGCCCGGCTTTGAAACGGTGCAGGGCGATATGTTCTTTATCTGCGGTAAGCAGGGATTCGACGTTTTCAAGTTGCAGGCCGGCAGTTTGAATGGTGCCGATTTGGAGGTTGGCCTCAATGTCGGGCAGCCAGGATTTGGCCAGCAGGGAAGGAAGACTGAGTGACGGCTGGGTTTTCAGGTCTTCTAAGTAAGGGGTCAGATTAAGTTTTTGTAAGGCGATACCGGCGTCAAGGTGCGGACGCGGTTGGGCGTCGCGTTGGTATTTAAAAGCCAAGGCGAGGGCTTGTCTGTCAAATGCGCCTTTCAGACGGCCTTCCCATGTATTCAGGCTGAAGTTGGCCTGCCCTTCGAGTGTGCTGATGAAGCGTGGACGGGGAAGGCGGTTGATGGTGTCTTGCAGGGTGCTGAGGTGCAGTTTGGGCGCATCGATGCCTTTGCCTTTTTGCCAAACCAACGGGCTGGAAAAGGTAAAGTTGGTTTGGAGGCGGTCGTTTTTATGGCTGCCTTTGAGTTCAAAATTAGCGGCGGTTAAAACGGTTGCGTAGAGGTTGGCTTTGTCCAGTTTGAATGAGCCGTCCCATTGGTTGTTTTCGCTGCCGGCGGTCAATGCGCCGTTGAGTGTATTAAGGTGTAAATAGCCGTTTTTGAATTGCAATAAGGGCGAACGTGCGTTGATATGCAAGTTTTGAAAGCCGCTTTCGGCTTGCAGATTGAAGTCGCGGAGTAGGGCGGTTTGGTTTTGCCAATTAAGGCTGCCTGCGATTTGGGCATCCAGCTTGTTTTTGAGTAATACGGTTTGCAGGTTCAGCTTAAGGGCGGGAACACTCCAACCGGCATTGTTGGGTACCAGATAGCCTGCACCCTGCCAACTGATAGGATTGCCGATGTTTTGCAGTGTGCCGCTGATGTCGAAGGGATGGCCGTCTGAATCGGCTTGCTGCAGGGAAAATTGCAGATTGTTTAAGGCAATATTTTGCTCTTTAGTGTGATAACGGATGCTGCCGTTATTGATGATGATGCGGTTGAGCTGAAAACTTTCTTTTGACGATGGGTCTTGTTGCAGGCAGGCGGGCAGATGGTGTTTTGAGTCCAGTGTCAGTGTCGGGTTTGAAAGAATCCATTTCTCAATTATGGGCGTATCCGACCATAGGCTGCTCCAACCAAAGCCCATTTTGGATTCGGCGATGTTCAGCGTCGGTGTGTCAGGTTCGGAAGAGGAAAGGCTGAGGTCTTTTAAAATCAGCGTGGGGCGCGGCAGCCATTTTCTGTCGATAGTGGCGTTGTATTTGATTTGGCAGCCATGGGCGGAAAAGTTTTTTTGTATGAATGCGTCGATGTTTTCTGTGTTGAATATGCGGAACATTAAGGCACTCAATACCGCCGCGAGGCATAAAAGCGCGGTAATGCTGAAAACCAGGGTTTTCAGCCAAAATTTTCCTGAGTGCAACATGGAATGAACAGACAATTCAGATTCTCGCTTTGATGGGAGCTTTAAGGAGTGATTGGGAGTTTAAGCCTTGCTGCTTAAGCGTGTGGAAGTATAACACAGAGTAGGCCTGTGTTTCAGACGGCATGGGCATGTGAATAAAAACACCGCCCAAAGGCGGTGTTGATTTAAGCATAAATTATTTACGCAGACCCAGGCGGGTAATCAGTGTACGGTAAGTATCAGGCTGAGTACGGCGCAGGTAAGACAGCAGGCGACGACGTTGGCTAACCATTTTCAACAGGCCGCGACGGCTGTGGTGGTCTTTAGGGTTGGCTTTGAAGTGAGGAGTCAGGTCGTTGATGCGGAAAGTCAACAGAGCGACTTGTACTTCAGAA
>NZ_JBQCXF010000302.1:0-3526 GCF_051956635.1 Neisseria sp. P0022.S010
GCTGCTCGCCGAGCGTTCGGGTAGGTTGCTTGAGCACACCAGCAATGATGTGCCTAGAGGAATGACTGTCCGCGACAGAACCCGGCTTACCGTCCGAGCTGTATGTCCCCATACCGCGGCAGGTTTTAAAAACCTACCGCATTTTTATAGAAATAAAAAGGCCGTCTGAAACCTGAATCTTGGTTTCAGACGACCTTTTTTTAAACCGCTGTTTATGGACGGTATTCCGGTTTCATGCCGTTGGGCAGAAGCTGCCATACATAGCCGGTGGTTTTCATTTTGCCGGCCACTTCGCCTGCTTCGTCGCCATATCCCCAGAAATAATCCACACGGACCGCGCCTTTAATCGCGCTGCCGGTATCTTGCGCCATAATCAGGCGGTTGAGGGCTTTTTTAGTGGTCGGGTGGGCAGTGGCGACAAATAATGGTGCGCCAAGCGTGATGTAGTGACGGTCGATGGCACCGGCGTATTCGCCCATCAATGGCGTACCCAATGCGCCCACTGGGCCGGAATCACTGCTGCCGGTCAGCTCGCGGAAAAAGACGTAGCTTGGGTTTTGTCCCAAAACTTCAGCAAGGCGGCCGGGGTTTTGCTTCATATAGGCCTTGATGCCCTGCATGCTGGTCTGACCCAACGGCAGATAGCCTTTGTCCGCCATATAGCGGCCGATGGAAACATACGGATGTTCGTTTTTATCGGCAAATCCGACGCGGATGTATTTGCCGGACGGCGTTTTCAGACGGCCTGAACCTTGAATGTGCATAAAGAAAAGTTCGACCGGATCATCTGCGTAACCCAAAATCGGCGCTTTGCCGTTAAGCGCGCCGCCATTGATTTGGCTGCGGGTGTAGTAAGGAACGAAACGGCTGCCTTCAAAACGGCCTTTCAGCGCAGTGCTGCGTGCTGTAATCGGGAATCTGGACAAATCGGCCGTGTATGTGCCGCTATTGTCGATGACGCCGCTGTTTTGACCGGTTTGGCGGATGCGGACGGTGGCTTTGCTGCCTCTCAAGTTTGCAGCCAGCGGAACAGAAACAAAATCGTTCGGAATGCCGTAAATAGGGAAACGGGATTGGCTTGTGGGCTTGTCGTCGCCGTGCAGGACCGGTTCGTAATAGCCGGTAATGGTGCCGGCAGGATTACCGCCGTTATCGACGCGCCATGCGGTGAAATAGCGTTCAAAGAAGTGTTTGGCTTGGAAATGGTGCGCCGGCGTTTGCATGGCTTGGATACAAACGTCCTGCCAGCCTTGGCGGTTTTTGAGTTTTTCACAGCCTAAGCGGAAAGATTGCAGGCTTTTGGCAAAGTGTTGGGTGCTCCAGTGCGGCAGTTCGTTGTAGGAAACAACGGTGTAGTTTGCTCCTCCTCCGCTCACAGTCGTACCGATGGGATCAGGCGTACCGGTGGGGCGGTCAGGGCCTTTGATAACGCTGGTGTCGGTTTCGGGAAGGTTTTTAATGCTTTTGCTCGGACAGGCGGCAAGAATGGCTGCGGCAATGCTGACGAGCGTAATGCGGTACAGATGTTTTTTCATGGAATCAATAGCGTGTCGAAAGGCCGTCTGAAAGCTATTTTTCAGACGGCCTATGTTGGAAAGTGCTAATTTTAACACAAAAAAGCCATTTATCGGCGCGGTGGCAATTGGACGACAACCGTATCGGCCAGCATATCGTAGAGCGTGCGGCGGTCGCGTTTGACCATAAAGAGCAGGACAAAGTTGGCAAGAAATGCCAGCAGGTTGATGGCGCTTTCTCCGTTTTCACCTGCTATAAGACCGATAATGGCGGCAATAATGGCAACCAAAACCGACCATGCGATTTCGCGTACCAAAACCGTACCGACAAAACCGGGATTACGTCCGTCAGTTTTCAACACCCTGATTTTCATAATTTTCTTACCTAATGACTGCCCATCCCTGCTCATATAGTAGATTTGGACGACGCTATAAACCAAAATGGCGACCAACCCGATCCAAAACGATGCCATACCTGCCAACAGTCCGAATATTTCCTCACTGTCGCCGATTCTGCCTTCATGCTTGACGGCGAAGATAATCAGTCCGACAAACGGCACCAACAAAACTAAAAAGGTAAACAATTGGTTCAACAGGGCCGCAAGTATCCTGTCTCCGGCACCGGCAACCGTTACCTCGATTTCCTGAATGTCAGACCTGCCGACACCGGCCGCACCGATATAGTTATTTCTTTCTTCCATGTTTCTTCCTGATAATTGTTCTTAACTGACCCCGATTCTACCGTCCTTACACCAAAAACGCCAATATTTAAAGAAATCCCGATAAAGAACTTTACATTTTCTTAAGACGGCGTTAAAACACTTCCTTTACGCAATACATAATTTTGTTAACGATTTTCCTCAAGGAGCAACACATGAAAGTAGGTTTCGTCGGCTGGCGCGGTATGGTCGGCTCTGTTTTGATGCAGCGTATGAAAGAAGAAAACGACTTCATCCACATTCCCGAAGCGTTTTTCTTTACCACTTCCAACGTCGGCGGCGCTGCCCCTGATTTCGGCCAGGCAGCCAAAACATTGTTGGATGCCAACGATGTTGCCGAATTGGCAAAAATGGACATCATCGTTACCTGTCAGGGTGGCGACTACACCAAATCCGTCTTCCAACCCCTGCGCGACAGCGGCTGGAACGGCTACTGGGTTGACGCGGCTTCTTCCCTGCGCATGAAAGACGATGCGATTATCGTCCTCGACCCTGTCAACCGCAACGTCATTGACAACGGCCTCAAAAACGGCGTGAAAAACTACATCGGCGGCAACTGTACCGTTTCCCTGATGCTGATGGCTTTGGGCGGTTTGTTCCAAAATGATTTGGTCGAATGGGCAACCAGCATGACCTATCAAGCCGCTTCCGGCGCGGGTGCGAAAAACATGCGCGAACTCATCAGCGGCATGGGGGCGATTCACGCCAAAGTGGCGGGCGAGCTTGCCGATCCTTCCAGCGCGATTCTCGACATCGACCGCAAAGTGTCCGATTTCCTGCGCAGCGAAGACTATCCTAAAGCCAACTTCGGCGTACCGCTCGCCGGCAGCCTGATTCCGTGGATTGACGTAGATTTGGGCAACGGCCAGTCCAAAGAAGAATGGAAGGGCGGCGTGGAAACCAACAAAATCCTCGGCCGCAGCGACAATCCGACCGTAATCGACGGCTTGTGCGTACGCATCGGCTCTATGCGCTGCCACAGCCAAGCCCTCACCCTGAAGCTGAAAAAAGACCTGCCTGTTTCTGAAATCGAAGCCATCTTGGCAGGTGCAAACGATTGGGTGAAAGTCATCCCTAACGAAAAAGAAGCCAGCATCCACGAGCTGACTCCTGCCAAAGTTACCGGTACGCTGTCTGTTCCTGTTGGCCGTATCCGTAAACTGGAGATGGGCGGCGAATACATCAGCGCGTTCACTGTCGGCGACCAACTCTTGTGGGGCGCTGCCGAGCCGTTGCGCCGCGTATTGCGCATTATCTTGGGCAGCCTGTAATTTAGGTTGGCATGAAAAAAGC
>NZ_JBQCXF010000303.1:0-3525 GCF_051956635.1 Neisseria sp. P0022.S010
GGAGATTAATTATGTCAATCGCTTCAGAATTTAAAGAATTTATTATGCGTGGCAACGTGATCGACCTCGCAGTCGGTATGGTTGTCGGTACAGCATTCAGCGGCATCGTCAAATCATTGGTTGACGATGTAATCATGCCTCCTATCGGTCTGCTGATTGGTGGCGTTGATTTCTCCAACCTGTTCATCACGCTGAAAGACGGCGCACAAGCCGCTCCTGAAGCTGGTTACGCCAGCCTGGCGGCCGCTCAAGCAGCCGGTGCCGTTACTTTGAACATTGGTCTGTTCATTAACACTGTGATCAGCTTCCTGATCATCGCCGCTGCCATCTTCTGCGTGGTTAAAGCCATCAACTCCGTGAAAAAAACCGAAGCTCCTGCTGAAGAAGCACCAGCAGAGCCTAGCGAAGAAGTTCTGTTGTTGCGCGAAATCCGTGACTCTCTGAACAAAAAATAATCACAATACCTAAACATACACACAAACCAAGGCCGTCTGAAACCGTTTCAGACGGCCTTTTCTCATACCAATCTATTTCGTTAAGTCCTTCCTATTGAAAGAATCACGCCCTTCCCTTTCTCAGCAAGCTATCCTGCTTTTTCAACCATGAATTAACGCTCATGGTAAACACAAAGAAAATGAGCAGCGCATCTCCTTGCCAATAAAAAAGCCCGATGCGTTCAACATCGGGCTTTTAACTGGAAAACCAATCTTAGTCTTTGCGTGTTTCCACCAAAATCATTTCGACTGCTACGTCTTCCACTTCTACTTTAGGCACATCCGAACGGCGTGTTTTAGCAACCGGTTCAGGTTGTGGCTGCGCGGCTAAAGCGGCAACGGCTTGCGGATCGGTTTCAACGAAGATCAAATCGCCTAAGCTCTCAGGCACAACGATTGCGACAGGCGCTGCTTGAGCTACGGCTTCAGCTGGTGTGGCAACAGTTTCGGCTGGTGCTTCAACCGGTGCAATAGTAGTCGTTGCATTCAGAGACAATACTGCAGAAATGGCTTTTTTAACGTTGCTGACGGCAGAAGCAAGCAGGGCTTGTTCGGCATCAGCGCCTTCAGTTTGCGCTACGGCAGGCTCGTCTTCGCTTTCAATCGCAAATACGAATGGCTCTGCGCTGGTAACTTCAGGCTCGGATACCACAATCACCAGCGGCTCGGCTTGGTCGCTTTCAGAAGACAATGTTGCATTTGCAGCTTCAACCGTTTCGTTCAAACCTAAAACATGCGCTACGGCAAAGAGGACTTTGTCAGCGGTATCGGTAATGTTCAGGTATTGCTCGATTTTTGCCGAAGACGGAATATTGCGTTTTTTGCTGTTGGAACGGCGGTCGTTACGGTTGTTGCGCTGACGGTTGTTGCGGTCGCGTCCTTGACGGCCGTTGTTTTTCACACCCTCTTCGCTGCGGGCGTTGTCGTCCGCTTCAACTTGCGCCTGTTCGCCATCGGCTTGAACGTTCACGTCCTCAACACGGTTTTCCGCAGATTGATGACGGTTGCGCTCGTTACGGCCGTTGTTGCGGCGGCGTTTATTGCCGTTTTGTTCCGCTTGGTTTTCAGACGGCATCTCAACCAGTGCAGCTACTTCTTGAACGTTTACGTCTTCAACCACTTCCTCAACACGGTTGCGCTCGTTGTTGCGATCATCGCGGCGGTTGTTACGGTTGCGGTTGCGACGATTGTCTTTACGCTCGTCGTTGCGGCTTTCGTTTGATTTGTTTTCTTCAAACTTGCTGTCGACAGCTTCGGCATTCACTTCGCGCACTTCTACCTTGCTGCCGTCGTGCCTATTGTTGCGGCGCGGGTTTTGGCGGCGGTTGTTTGCGCGGCGGTTGCCGGAATTGCCGTTGCGGTTGTTGCCGTTTGAAGTGCGTTTTTCTGCCACTTCGGCAACAGGCGCGGTTTCGGCTGCGGTATTGCCGCCGAAAATGCGTTTGAGCCATGCTTTGAAGCTATCCCACCATGAACCGTTCTTCTGCTCGGCTACAACCGGTGCAGGCTGGGTATGGCGTACGCCTTTGACAGCTGGCTCAGGACGGGAAGCTTTGGCTCTTTCGCTGCCGAAAGGTTTGGCGGATTCGTCTTCTTCCGGCTCGGCAACGCGTTTGTAGCTCGGTTCGCCGTCTTCTTCTACGTCGTCAATGCGGATGCGGTTGATTTCGTAGTGCGGATTTTCCAAGTGAATGTTTGGAATCAGGACGACGTTCACATCCAAGCGCTCTTCCATCGCAAACAGCTCGGCGCGTTTTTCGTTCAACAGGAAGGTGGCAACATCGACAGGAACTTGTGCGTGCACTTCTCCGGTGTTGTCTTTCATTGCTTCTTCTTGAATGATGCGCAAAACGTGCAGGGCGGTGGATTCGATACCGCGGATGACGCCGGTACCGGCGCAGCGCGGACACGCAACATGGCTGCTTTCGCCTAAAGCCGGTTTCAAACGTTGGCGGCTCAATTCCAAAAGGCCGAAACGCGAAAGTTTGCCCATTTGCACGCGGGCGCGGTCTTTTTTGAGCGCATCGCGCAGAACGTTTTCAACATCGCGTTGGTGTTTCGGATTTTCCATGTCGATGAAGTCGATGACGACCAAACCGCCCAAGTCGCGCAGGCGCATTTGACGGGCAACCTCTTCGGCGGCTTCCATATTGGTTTTGAACGCGGTGTCTTCAATGTCAGAGCCGCGTGTAGCGCGCGCAGAGTTGACGTCGATGGAAACCAGGGCTTCGGTGTGGTCGATCACAATCGCGCCACCGGAAGGCAGGCTGACGCTGCGTGAGAACGCACTTTCGATTTGGTGTTCGATTTGGAAACGGGAGAACAGTGGCGTGTGGTCTTGATAGAGTTTCAGACGGCCTACATTGCTCGGCATGACGTAGCTCATGAACTCGGCAACTTGGTCGTGAACTTCTTGATTGTCCACCAAAATCTCGCCGATATCGGGACGGAAATAGTCGCGAATCGCACGAATCAGCAGCGAGCTTTCCATAAAGAGCAGGTAAGGGTCATGATGTGCTTTGCCTGCTTCTTCAATGGCTTTCCAGAGTTGTTTGAGGTAGTTCAAGTCCCATTCCAACTCTTCCGCGCTGCGGCCGATGCCGGCAGTACGGGCAATGATGCTCATGCCGTTTGGAATGTCGAGTTCGGCCATGGCGGCTTTCAACTCTTGACGCTCTTCGCCTTCGATACGGCGGGATACGCCGCCGCCACGCGGGTTGTTCGGCATCAATACCAAATAGCGGCCGGCCAGGCTGATGAAAGTGGTCAGCGCCGCGCCTTTGTTGCCGCGTTCGTCTTTTTCAACTTGGACGATAACTTCCATGCCTTCTTTGAGCACGTCCTGAATACGCGCCCTGCCGCCTTCGTAATCGCGGAAATACGAACGCGATACTTCCTTAAACGGCAAAAAGCCGTGGCGGTCGGTTCCGTAATCGACGAAACACGCTTCCAGCGACGGCTCGATGCGGGTAATGATACCTTTGTAGATATTGCCTTTACGCTGTTCTTTGCCCAGCGTTTCGATGTCCAA
>NZ_JBQCXF010000304.1:0-3523 GCF_051956635.1 Neisseria sp. P0022.S010
TTGTGGCGCCATGGATCGTCCGCTACACCTACGACTTCACCGACTGGGACAATATGCAGATTCCGCCGTCCTTTTCTACCCATCACTATCTGGGTACGGATTTGCTCGGCCGCGATTTGCTGTCGCGTGCGGCAACCGGCGGACGTATTTCCTTGCTGGTCGGTGTGGCCGGCGCATTGGTGGCCGTTGTCATCGGTACGCTTTATGGTGCGATTGCCGGCTTTATCGGCGGTAAGCTCGATTCGCTGATGATGCGCTTTTTGGAAATTTTGAATGCGTTTCCGTTTATGTTTTTCGTCATTCTGCTGACCACATTCTTTGGCCGCAACCTGCTTTTGATTTTTGCCGCCGTGGGTTTGGTGTCTTGGCTGGACGTGGCGCGTATCGTGCGCGGCCAAACTTTGAGCTTGAAGCATAAAGAGTTCGTTGAAGCGGCGCGTGTGAGCGGCGTGGCAAAACGTAAAATCGTAACGCGCCACATTATTCCAAATGTTTTGGGCGTGGTGATGGTGTATGCCTCTTTGTTGGTGCCGGGCATGATTATGTTTGAATCCTTCTTGAGCTTCTTGGGCTTGGGCGTGCAAGAGCCGATGACCAGTTGGGGTTCGATGTTGCAAGAAGGCGCGATTTCGATGGAAGCCGCACCTTGGCAGCTGCTCGTGCCAAGTTTCTTCTTGGTAACCACTTTGTTCTGTTTCAACTTTATCGGCGACGGCCTGCGCGATGCGCTCGACCCGAAAGACCGCTAAACCACAACCAAAAGGATAATCAAAATGACAAAACAGTTACTGGTTGTAGAAAATCTGGACATCAATTTTGAATTGCATGAAAAGAACGTGCACGCCGTTCGTAATGTCAGCTTTAAAGTGGCAGAGGGCGAAACATTGGCTTTGGTCGGCGAGTCCGGCTCGGGTAAGTCTGTAACATCTATGTCCGTTATGCGTCTGCTGCCTGAGAAATTTGCCCGATACAGCAAAGATTCGCGCATTACTTTTGACGGTATTTCCATTTTAGATGCCGATGAGAAAACCCTACGTGATTTGCGTGGCAACCGCATTAGCGTGATTTTCCAAGAGCCGATGACCTCGCTCAATCCGTTTATGCGTATCGGTACGCAACTGATTGAAGCGGCGCGTGTGCACAATAAAAAGCTCGGCAAAAAAGAAGCAGGGCAGAAGGCATTGGCACTGCTGGAGCGTGTGGGCATCAAAGAAGCCGAGCGCCGCATGAAGCAATATCCGCACGAGTTTTCCGGCGGTCAGCTGCAACGCATCATGATTGCCATGGCGCTCATCAATGAACCCGACCTGCTGATTGCCGATGAGCCGACCACCGCTTTGGATGTAACCATTCAAGCCGAGATTCTCGATTTGCTCCACGATTTGCAACAGCAAATGGGCATGGCGATTATCTTCATTACCCACGATTTGGGTTTGGCGGAACACTATTCCAAAACCGTCTGCGTCATGCGTAACGGCGAAATTGTCGAGCGCGGCAAAATTAAAGAAGTATTTGCCCATCCGAAACACGAATATACCGCCGAACTCATCAATGCCATTCCCAAAGGCATGAAAGAGCCGGAAGAAAACAACGCCGGTGTGTTAATCGATGCCGATGATGTCAATGTTTCTTTCGTATTGAAGCAAAACTTTTTCGGCAAACCGCTCAAAACTTTTGACGCCGTCAAAGGCATCAGCCTCAAAATTAAAGAAGGCGAAACATTGGGTGTCGTCGGCGAGTCAGGTTCCGGCAAATCCACGTTGGGCAAAGCCGTAATGCAGATGCTGCCTTATACAGGACATATCTCCTTTGAAGGCAAAGACCTGAAAAACTATACCGCCGAAGAAGCACGCCGTCTGAAATCGCAACGGCAAATTGTGTTCCAAGATCCGTTCGGTTCGCTTTCCCCGCGCCTGACCGTTGGCGAAATTATTGGCGAAGGTTTGACGGTTCATCATCCTGAAATGACCAAAAAAGAACGTATCCAGCGTGTTTTGGAAGTCATGAAGGAAGTGTCCCTGCCGCTTGACGCGCTCAACCGCTATCCGCATGAATTCTCCGGCGGCCAGCGTCAGCGTATCGCGATTGCACGCGCCGTTATCCTGCGCCCGAAATTCATTCTTTTGGACGAGCCGACCTCTGCACTTGACCGCTCCGTACAATCCAAAGTGGTCGAACTTTTGCGTGACTTGCAGAAGAAATACGGCCTGACTTATATGTTCATCAGCCATGATTTGTCTGTCGTGCGCGCCGTCAGCGACAATGTGATTGTGATGAAGCAGGGCGAAATGGTTGAGTACGGCAGCGCGGATCAGATTTTCCATCATCCGCAAAACGATTACACCAAACGTTTGATTAACGCCGCATTTGATTTGTAGAAAAGGAAAAGGCCGTCTGAAAAGAAATTTTCAGACGGCCTTTACGGAATTCTTTGGATTTGAAAATAAAAAAGACTTGAATCATCAAGTCTCGCATTTCATTTTCACTAGATAAAAAAATATCAAGAATGGCGGAAGCGGTGAGATTCGAACTCACGGAGGGCTATCAACCCTCGACGGTTTTCAAGACCGTTGCATTAAACCGCTCTGCCACGCTTCCATTCTTGAAGCCGTAATATTAATGGAACTTACGGCCTTTGCCAAGAGGTATTTTAGAAAAAATATCTAGGATTCTGTTTTTATTTGGATTGTTCTTCACGCATGAATACCCATTCGGCTTCGTTTGAAGCTGCTTCATTGAATGAATAGCCCTCGTAGTCGAAATTTTTGAGCATTTCAGGATCGGTAATGCAGTGTTCTGCCGCGTAGCGCACCATCAAACCGCGCGCACGTTTGGCGTAGAAGCTGATGATTTTGTATTTGCCGTTTTTCTCGTCTTTAAAAATCGGCGTAATCAGGCGTGCGTTGAGTTTTTTGGTGTTGACGGATTTGAAATATTCTTGTGAGGCGAGGTTGATTAAGATATCGCTGCCGGCTTGCTTCAGTGTTTGGTTGAGCAGGTCGGTGATTTTATCGCCCCAAAATTCGTAGAGGTTTTTGCCGCGTGAGTTGGCAAAGGCCGTGCCCATTTCCAAGCGGTAGGGCTGCATCAAGTCGAGCGGGCGCAATACGCCGTATAGGCCGGAGAGCAGGCGGACGTGTTGTTGCAGGTAGTCGATTTGCTCCGACTTGAGCGTATCGGCGGTAATGCCTTCATAGACGTCGCCGTTGAACATAAATACGGCCTGTTTGGCGTTTTCAGGGGTAAACGGCGTGTGCCATACGGCATTGCGTTCGGCATTGAGCAGGGCGATTTTGTCGGAAACATGCATCAGCTCGGCGATTTGTTGAGGGGCAAGCTGACGCAACTCCTGCATCAGGATTTCTGCTTCGGGCAAAAGGTCGGGTTGGGTAAAGCTGCTGATGGGGGAGGGGTCTTTTTCGTTGAGGTTTTTGGCTGGGGATAAGACAAAAAACATGATAATTTCGGCTTTGAAATGAATAATGTGTGGGATTGTAGGTTTAAAATCGGGGAAGGACAAGAC
>NZ_JBQCXF010000305.1:0-3503 GCF_051956635.1 Neisseria sp. P0022.S010
ATGCAAATCTGCTTAAGTTGCAAAGACATGCTTCTGCTTTAATTGTATTTTTATTTCAGACGGCCATTATAAAGCAAGGAGAATAGGCGTTAAACTCGATATTTTTGGATTATGATGAAAAAACAACAATTTTGTCGTATGAATCCAATCAATAACGAAATTATATTTCATGTTGCTATTACTTGTTTGGAGATGGCAGAAAAGGTTGTTTTGATGGACAGACGGTTGGAATTTGAAATATGAAAAGGCCGTCTGAAACTGAGCAATCAGGTTTCAGACGGCCTTTTAGCTATTTAAATCCGATAGGATTGATTAGGCTTTGTTTTTCAACCGTCCATGCAACTCCTGCACGCTGTACACGCCTAGGTGGTCGCGGCTTTTTGCGCCTTCGCTCATGGCTTCGCCGCCGGCGATGGTGGTGTATTGCGGCACGCGTTGGGTGAGGGAGGTGCGGCGGATGCTGTGGCTGTCGGCGATGGATTGTGCCGAGCTGCTGACGGTGTTGACCACCAGTGCGATTTCACCGTTTTTAATCGCGTCCACGATGTGTGGGCGGCCTTCCTGCACTTTGTTTACCGCCTGCACGATGATGCCGTGCTCTTTCAGGTATTCGGCGGTGCCGCGTGTGGCGCAGACGCCGTAGCCTAAGGCTTGGAAGTTTTGCGCGGTTTTGACGATGAGCGGTTTGTCTTCGTCGCGCACGGCGAGGAAGATTTTGCCGGTCGGGTTCAGGCGTTCGCCTGCGCCGAGTTGGGCTTTGTAGTAGGCTTCGCCGAAGCTTGCGCCCACGCCCATCACTTCGCCGGTAGAGCGCATTTCAGGGCCGAGAATGGTGTCCACACCCGGGAATTTGATGAATGGGAACACGGCTTCTTTAACGGCATAGAAATCGGGGACGACTTCTTTTTCCACGCCTTGCTCTTGCAGGGAAATGCCTGCCATGCAGCGCGCGCCGACTTTGGCGAGCGGCACGCCGGTGGCTTTGGAGACGAAGGGAACGGTACGGCTGGCGCGCGGGTTTACTTCCAGCACGAACACCACGCCGTCCTGCACGGCAAACTGGACGTTCATCAGGCCGACCACGCCCAGCGCGTAGGCCATGGCTTTGGTTTGGCGGCGGATTTCGTCTTGGATTTCTTCGCTGAGCGAGTAGGGCGGCAGCGAGCAGCCGGAGTCGCCGGAGTGGATGCCTGCTTGTTCGACGTGCTGCATGATGCCGCCGATAACGACGTCTTTGCCGTCTGAAACGCAGTCCACATCCACTTCAATCGCGTTGTTCAGGAAGAAGTCGAGCAACACGGGGCTGTCTTCGGATACCTGCACGGCCTCGCGCATGTATTTTTGTAGCTCTTCGGCGGAATGGACGACCTGCATGGCGCGGCCGCCGAGGACGTAAGACGGACGCACGACCAGCGGATAGCCGATTTCTTCGGCTTTGACGAGCGCTTCTTCTTCGTTGTGGGCGATGCGGTTGGGCGGTTGGCGCAGACCTAAGTCGTTCAACACTTTTTGGAAGCGTTCGCGGTCTTCGGCGGCGTCGATGCTGTCGGCGGATGTGCCGATAATGTTCACGCCGTTTTCAACCAGCGCGTTGGCGAGTTTCAGCGGGGTTTGGCCGCCGTAATGCACAATCACGCCCCACGGGTTTTCTGTACGGACGATTTCCAACACGTCTTCCAGCGTCAGCGGCTCGAAATACAGGCGGTCGCTGGTGTCGAAGTCGGTGGAAACGGTTTCGGGGTTGCAGTTGACCATGATGGTTTCAAAGCCCGATTCGCGCAGGGCGAGCGCGGCGTGAACGCAGCAGTAGTCAAACTCGATGCCCTGACCGATGCGGTTCGGGCCGCCGCCGAGAATCATCACTTTTTTACGGTCGGAAGGACGCGCTTCGCATTCCTCTTCGTAAGTAGAGTAGAGGTAGGCGGTTTCGGTGGCGAACTCGGCGGCGCAGGTATCGACGCGTTTATACACGGGATGCAGGTTCAGCGCATAGCGGTGTTCGCGCACTTCTTTTTCTTTTACGCCTAAAAGCTGCGCGATGCGTTTGTCGGAGAAACCTTTGCGTTTCAGACGACGTAAGGCGGCGAAATCCAAATCTTGCAGGCAGCCTGCACTTACCTGCTGCTCTTCTTTCACCAAGTCTTCGATTTGCGCCAAGAACCAAGGGTCGATGGCGCAGATTTCGTGGATTTCTTCCAGCGTGAAGCCTGCGCGGAATGCGTCTGCCACAAACAGCATACGTTCGGGGCCGGGGTTCGCCAGTTCGCGGCGGATTTCCGCTTTGTCTTCGCTGCGCGGATTGAAGCCGCACAAGCCTGTTTCCAAGCCGCGCAGGGCTTTTTGGAAACTTTCCTGAATGGTGCGGCCCATCGCCATCACTTCGCCCACCGATTTCATCTGCGTGGTCAGGCGGTCGTCTGCGGCGGGGAATTTTTCAAACGCGAAACGCGGGATTTTGGTTACCACATAGTCGATGGAAGGCTCGAACGACGCGGGCGTGCGGCCGCCGGTGATGTCGTTGCGCAACTCGTCCAGCGTAAAGCCGACCGCCAGCTTCGCCGCCACTTTCGCAATCGGGAAGCCCGTCGCTTTAGAAGCCAGTGCGGACGAACGGCTCACGCGCGGGTTCATCTCAATCACAATCATCTCGCCGTTTTCAGGGTTCACCGCAAACTGCACGTTCGAGCCGCCCGTATCCACGCCGATTTCGCGCAATACCGCCAAGCTTGCGTTGCGCATGATTTGGTATTCTTTGTCCGTCAGCGTTTGCGCCGGCGCAACCGTAATCGAGTCGCCCGTATGCACGCCCATCGGGTCGAAGTTTTCAATTGAGCAAATGATGATGCAGTTGTCGGCCTTATCGCGCACCACCTCCATCTCGTACTCTTTCCAGCCGAGCACGGACTGCTCAATCAGCAGCTCATGCGTGGGCGACGCATCGAAACCGCGTTCGCAAATCGCCAGAAACTCGTCTTTATTGTAGGCGATGCCGCCGCCCGAACCGCCCATCGTGAAAGACGGACGAATCAGCGTCGGGAAGCCGACCTGTTCCTGCGCCGCCAAGGCTTCGTTCATCGTGTGGCAGACAAAAGATTTCGGGCAAGAGAGGCCGATTTTCTCCATCGCTTCCTTAAAGCGGCCGCGGTCTTCCGCCTTGTCGATCGCGTCTTCCGTCGCGCCGATCAGCTCGACATTGTATTTCGCCAGCACGCCGTTGCGCGCCAAATCCAGCGCACAGTTCAGCGCGGTCTGGCCGCCCATCGTGGGCAGAATCGCATCGGGCCGCTCCTTGGCGATAATCTTCTCCACCGTCTGCCACATAATCGGCTCGATGTAGGTAACATCCGCCATTTCAGGGTCGGTCATAATCGTGGCGGGGTTGGAATTCACCAGAATGACTTTATAGCCTTCTTCACGCAAAGCCTTGCAGGCCTGTGCGCCCGAATAGTCAAATTCGCAGGCCTGACCGATAACGATAGGGCCGGCGCCGATGATAAGGATGG
>NZ_JBQCXF010000306.1:0-3489 GCF_051956635.1 Neisseria sp. P0022.S010
TAACGTCTATACTGAACCCATCTCTCCGAACAAGGAACCAAAACATGAAAACTACCCGACTGTTCACCCTGACCGCTGCCGCGCTGCTTTCTTCAGCCATCGGCTTTGCACAAGCCGGCGCAGTGGATGCCCTGAAAAAATTCAATAATGATGCCGACGGTATCAGTGGCAACTTCAGCCAAACCGTTCACAGCAAAAAGAAAACCCAATCCACACACGGTACATTCAAAATCCTGCGCCCGGGCTTGTTCAAATGGGAATACACCAAACCCTACAAACAAACCATTGTTGGCGACGGCAAAACCATTTGGCTCTATGACGTAGATTTGGCGCAAGTAACCAAGTCCTCACAAGACCAAACCATCGGCGACAGCCCTGCCGCCATCCTCTCCAACAAAACGGCATTGGATAGCAGCTACACGCTGAAAGAAGACGGTTCTGCCAATGGTATCGACTATGTTTTGGCTACGCCTAAGAAAAACAACGCCGGCTACCAATACATCCGCATCGGCTTTAAAGGCGAAAACCTCGCCGCCATGCAGCTGAAAGACAGCTTCGGCAACCAAACCAGCATCAGCTTCAGCGGTTTGAACACCAAGCCTAACCTATCCAGCGGTATGTTCAAATTTACTCCTCCTAAAGGCGTTGATGTCTTAAGCAACTAAGCTTTCAACTGAAACACAAAGGCCGTCTGAACAACAGACGGCCTTTTATTTAGTTCAATTCAACATCAAACACACTGTTACTTTTGACCTTGAATGGCAGCGGCAATTTTTTCTGCGCCTTTTTTCGCCCAGTCTGCCTGCTTGGCTTCCACCATCACGCGCACGACAGGCTCGGTACCGGAAGCACGCAAGACCACGCGGCCTTTGCCTTCGAGTTCTTTTTCCACTTCAGCCAAAGCCTCTTTGGAAGCATCCTGCCAGTTTTGGCCTTTTTTGATGCGGACGTTGATCATGGTTTGCGGATACGGCTGCCAATCGGCGCAAACGGTGGCAAGGTCTTGATTCAAGGTTTGCAATGCCGCCAAAACTTGCAGCGCAGAAATGATGCCGTCGCCGGTATTGTGTTTGTCCATGCACAAAATATGACCGCTGGCTTCGCCGCCAATCAGCCAACCGCGTTGGTGGAGCTGTTCCAACACATAGCGGTCGCCCACTTTGGCGCGGCAGAAATCAACGCCCTGCTCTTTCAAAGCAATTTCCATCGCCATATTGGTCATCACTGTACCCACCACGCCGCCGATTTCCACACCTTCGTGCGCGCGTGCTTTGGCAATCACATAAATCAGGCTGTCGCCGTCATACACTTTGCCATTGCGGTCAACCATCATCAAACGGTCGCCATCGCCATCCAAGGCAATGCCGTAATCGGCTTCATTTTGCAACACAGCCGCTTGCAAAGCTTTCGGATGGGTTGCACCACATTTCTCATTGATGTTGTAGCCGTTTGGCTCATCACCGATACTGACTACTTGCGCACCCAATTCGTGGAATACTTTAGGCGCAACTGCATAGCCTGCACCATTGGCGGTATCGACCACTAATTTCAGACCGCGCAAGTCCAAATGGCTTGGGAAAGTGGATTTACAGAACTCGATATAGCGATCATCCGCACCATTAATCCGGCGCGCGCGGCCCAAACGGCTGGACGGCTGGGCTTTCATTTCTTCATCGATTTTGGCTTCGATTTCCAACTCGATTTCATCGCTCAACTTCACACCGCCTTCTGCAAAGAATTTAATGCCGTTGTCGGAATAAACGTTATGGGAAGCAGAAATCATCACACCTGCAGACAAACGCAAAGCGCGGGTCAGATACGCTACGCCCGGTGTCGGCAGAGGGCCGGTTTGAATAACATTGACACCTGCGGCAGTAAAGCCGGCAATCAGCGCGGCCTCCAGCATATAGCCTGAAATACGCGTGTCTTTACCGATTAAAACGGTCGGTTTAATTTCACCTTCGTGCTGTACCAAAACCTGACCTGCCGCATAACCCAATTTCAAGACAAAATCAGGATTGATAGGGAATTGACCGACTTCGCCGCGAACACCGTCAGTACCGAAATATTTTTTTGCCATGAGATAACTCCGTGATTGTTTTGTCGTATGTGAATATGGTTGAACTTCTTTAAAAGAATATTGTGTTTGAAGGCCGTCTGAATCTTTCAGACAAACTACAATCTACTACTTCCGTATTATAGCAAGATCAGGCCTTCCTGCACGAAAAAAGCGCATCCTATGCAGAATGCGCTTTCTATTCGAGATTTAAAGTCAAATTTTAGAATTTAGCACCAGATTGATTAGCCATGTAATCAACTGCAGCTTTCACTTCATCGTCGCTCAGGCTGCCGTTACCGCCTTTGGCAGGCATGGCGTTAAAGCCTTCGATTGCATGTTTGTGCAGGGTGTCTTTACCTTGTTTGATACGAGGAGCCCAGTCTTCTTTTTTGCCTACATGAGGAATACCGGGAACCGCACCACCGTGACATGCTTGGCAACTGGCTTCGTAAACTTTTTTACCGTCTGCACCGCCGGCAGCTGCGCCTTTGTCTTCAGCTTTGGCAGCATCTGCTTTAGGAGCATCGGCAGGAGCCGCAGCATCAGCCGCTGGAGCTGAAGCAGCTTCACCGGAAGCAGCGGCATCGGCAGGAGCCGCAGCATCAGGATCAGGGAAAGTACCGCCGGCTTTGTTGGCCATATAAGTAATCACGCGTTTCAATTCTTGGTCGGTCAAATCAGCCGCACCACCTTTGGCAGGCATTGCGTTGAAACCGTTCAAAGCGTGTTGGAACAAAGTATCAAAACCTTGGGCGATACGAGGAGCCCAATCGCCTTTGTTTTCAAATTTAGGCGCATTAGGAACAATGCTGTCCGCCGCGTGACATTGGATACAGATTTTGTTGAAAATCTGGTCGCCCTGACGTTCGCCGACAGGGATGCCGTCGCCCAGTTTGAGTTGGCCGACTGGCTGGATACGGGTTTGAGTCGCAGCTTCGGTTGTTTCGTTAACATCGCCGAATGAACCGCTTCCTGCCAATTTGATCAGGAAGAAAATCACTGCAATAACAATAACGATACCGCTCACAAGGGTGAACAATGCAGAGCCTTGGGCTTTGTGGTCGCGGAGTTGTTTCATTTGGTAGGCCTCGCCGTTAGGTTAGGTTGTGCTGTAAGTTATAGTTTATATGTTAAACGCAATTAACAATATTTTGCTGGATTATACTGAATTCGCAAAGGCTTTCCAATCCATCTTGAGAAAAAGATACGCAAAAATCCTCAAAAAGGCCGTCTGAAATCTATAAGCCTTTGTAGTTAATTGATTATTCCAGCCATGCAAAAAAGTGACCGCCAATGCCACTTTCAGACACTTTCAAGATAAACTTTGCCAATAGAGCCAATATGCGTTAACCTTACGGCTTCCGCACCCATAGCTCAGTTGGAAGAGTGTCAGTTTCCGAAGCTGGAGGTCACAGGTTCGATCCCTGTTG